>JAIRTV010000629.1 GCA_031254675.1 Planctomycetaceae bacterium
ATGCGACCCGACGAATCAAACAAAGAATGTTCGATAAGCTTTCCGAAATAATTTTTAATTAAAAAATCGTTTCGATTATTAATTGAGGAAAACAAAGATTGTATTTCCTTATTTTCAGAATTGTCCATGTTTTTGATCTGTTTTATTTTTTTGAAATCGAAATAAATTAATGGTGTTTTCTTTTTCTTTGAAGATACAGAAAAAAAGTTTTTTTCAAGCGTCCTCAATTCATCTAGTTTTTCTTTAGAGACAAACGGTTCGGGATCAGGAACGGAATCTTCCTGAATAAGTTTTCCTTCGTCATTCCAGACAAGCTCACGTGTAACTCGATGATGATTTATCGTTAACTGTTTAAGCATCTTATTGCTATTCAACCTAAAACCAAACGAAGGAACTTCTCCGCCTCCTGTGTAACTTTCATCGTACGACAAGATATGCCCATCTTCGGATAAAGCAAAAGAAACAATACACAAATTCATCCTATTCGGTCGTGATTCTATTGTTCCGATTGCTTCTTTTTTAATCACAACGTAGGACAAAAATGTAATAGGATTGTTATCTTCTTTTTCCGTCTTGTCTTTGGTTTTAGAATATTCGGAAGATAGGGAATAAGTAAAATCAACTTCAAAAAAAAACGATGACATTACTACATTCTTTTGGTCGAGAAATACTGTCAAAGCAAAGTCCAGATAATCATCAGGAACAGTAGATAACGCGGTAATTGCCGCAAGATTTAAACCATCGGAAGAGAACATCGCCTTGCAAGTTTCCAACATACGATCAAAAGGATTGTCAATAATCTCTTTTGGAAAACCAACTTCATCAATTTGCTTTTTTATCGTACTGATATCAAAATGAGAAGGCAAAATGTCTATTGTTTGACTTTTTAATATATTTATCTCAAAATTTATCAATGTTAATAAAATTATTGTGTTGATAATAAATAATGATTTTTTTGTCATGTGAAATAATTTTCAAATTGTGTCTATCAAATTCAAAAATAAAAAAATACAATTCTGAAATTAGTTACAAGCGAAACTGTAACCAGTTGCCCAAAAGTTGTGGAATTGTCATTTCTTCTGAAAAAGGATACGAAATTACGCGAAAGTTATTTTATGTAATTTTTTGTGCGTTTTGTGAAAGTTAGTGTATTTCGTGTTTAAAAATTATTTGTGTATTCCTAAAAAGCCGAATTTTCAAGTACAATGAGTACACAATTCCATACCGATTGCCGACTTGAATTTGTGAACGGTTGGCGATCAGATTCCGAACCGTTTGGCAATAATAACCGGCAATACAAGCAATAGAAATTGCCGTCTAGATTAATTTTCGGGTTGAAAGTTTGGGAAGAAAATATTGATTTCCCGCTCTGCGGCTGCGGGACTATCGGAAGCATGGACGAGATTTTGTTGGGTACTGAGAGAGAAATCACCACGAATTGTTCCGGGTGGAGCTTCAACTCCGTTTGTTGGTCCGATAAGCCGCCGAACAACTTCAACCGCTTCACAACCTTCAAGGATTGCCGCCACGACTCGTCCACTCATAATATATTGTTCCAAACCGGCATAAAACGGTTTCGCAATATGTTCCGCGTAATGTTGACGCGCCAACTCTTGAGTAAAACGTAAACTTCGCAAATCAATAATTTTGAGTCCTTTTTGTTCAAATCGGCTCAAAATACGACCAACCAATTGACGTTCGACTGCGTCAGGTTTGAGTAAAATTAAGGTACGTTGTATTGTCATCGTTATTTTTGTTTTATTTATTTAGGTTGTTTGATCATTAACTGTTCGGTAGCGGGATCGTAGAGGTATTCGTGTCCGTCCGGCAATTCCGGCAATGGAATATTATTGGCTCGAATGATGTCTTGCATGAACGCTTCATGTGTTTCGGGACCTTTGCCGTCATGCATTGCTTTGTACAGTTGCAGAGCTTGTGGAACTTGAATTCGGAATGCCGTCATTTCTTTAGCGCGGAACAAAGTTGCTACAGGAACGGTAATAATATCCGATACTTGTTCGCCGTCGGTTTGTCCATAATGTCCTTTTTTACCGGCACCAACATCGGCTTTAACTAATTCGACATCCGATTCTTTGGGGTTATTTTCCTCTTCCTGTGGTGGTTCTTCCTCTACTTTTGGCGGTTCGGAAACCACAAGATCAATTGCCGGCGCTACCGCCATATTTGTTGTTTCATTTTCGTTGGATTCCGTTTTTCGACCTTGCGGCTTGGCAAGATCACAGCCAATAAGGAAAGCCAATAATAGAACAATGGAATAACAAAATCGATTCATCACAAACCTCCCAAGAATAAATTTTCAACAAGCCCAAAATAGCCGAGCATTCGCAATCGTCGTTGCCAATTCGGTCAATGTGAGCAACCTTTTACCGAAAAGGTTGTGTATTGCTTAATATCATTATATCATTAACAAAATTTTAACGAAAAACAAGAGGGGGGTTTTAGATCAATAGACCTTTTCTCTCAAAGAATAAATTGAACACAGAAGACACGGAAAAATTAAAAAAATTTCTGTGCATTCTGTGTTTTCCGTGTTCAAATACGAAGATGGACAATCAAAAAGTGGGTGATGTTTCGCTGAAACATTGCCCTCGCTCGTTTACCAAAATGAACACACTATCCTGTGAACGTTAGGAAAAATTTCTTAAAAAGCAAAAAGTTCCGCTTGACATTTTTCTTGATTCCGTATAAACTCTGAATCTTAGTTTAATCGTGTTGCGTTTATTTTGCTGTGTTTCGGCAAGCGTTTCGCGATCAATTTTACAAAACCTTAGAAAATAAGGAGAATGAAAATGGAAAATTTAATCAAATGCGTTGTCGGCTTTTTGACAATATATTTTGCGAAAAGTCAAATGTTAAAATGGATAAATTACACAAACCAGGGGGGGGGGGGCTATATGGAGTGGAGAGTTGAGAACGGATAGTGGAAAGTGGTCGATTTTTAGGCGTTTTTCCGCAAAATTCTCAAATCTTTCGCATTCTTTGCGATTCGGCTTTACGTTGGTCGAACTTCTTGTGGTCATTGCGATTATTGGAGTTTTAATCGCACTTCTGTTGCCGGCGGTTCAAGCAGCTCGCGAGGCAGCAAGACGAATGCAATGTTCGAACAATTTTAAACAACACACTCTTGCGTTACACGGTTACCACGATACTCAAGACGGTCTTCC
>JAIRTV010000424.1 GCA_031254675.1 Planctomycetaceae bacterium
GCGATTATCGGTGTGTTAATCGCACTTCTGTTACCGGCTGTTCAGGCTGCACGTGAAGCCGCAAGACGTAGCCAATGTAACAACAAATTAAAACAAATCGGTCTAGCCGTTCACAACTACCACGATACACACCAAGCGTTTCCCGCTGCTTGTTCTCGATTCTTTCAAATCAATGGTACAGCAAATTGGTCTTACTTTACACCGTTGTTTGTATTGATGCCATTCTACGAACAAGAAGCAACTTATTTACAAGGTTTGGCAAATCCAGGAGATCCCACTGGCGGAACACCATGGGCAATAACTCAGAATGCGTTACTTTGTCCGTCTGATCCCAACAACAAAATTACAGCAGGGCGAGTCAATTATGTACCGTCTGTTGGTGATTGGCCTGATGCGATGGAATTGGCAGCACCCACCAACAAACGTGGACTTTTCGCCATGCCGGACAAACGTTGGGCATTACCTCATAATGCAACGGCGGCAGCGTTGTGGACAACACCAACCAAAGCGAACTACTGGCGATCTTTTGCCAATGTTGGCGATGGAACATCCAATACGGTTGCTTTTTCGGAACGAGTAGCCGCCGCCGAATCCAGTGGACCCATTTTGGGAGCTTATTCTACGGACGCGACAAACAATGGGTTAGGAGCGGGAACCACTGCCGGAAATGCTGTTACACCCAATTTGTGCAGAAAACGAGAAGGAAACAATTTCACTTATATTGGTAGTAATTCTACGAGTTATCTAGGAATACGCTGGGGGGATGGCAGACCTTTCTCTACATTTTCGACCATTAACGCCCCAAATCATCCCGCGTGTCATTCCAGCGGCTCTGATGTCTATGAACGGCGTCAAATGATGACCGCAACCAGTTATCATCCTGGCGGAGTAATCGTTGCGTTTACCGATGGCTCCTGCCGATTTATTCCGCAAACAATTGATGCCGGTGAAATTAATGATACCACAACTCCTGTCGAATCAGGAATGTCACCATTTGGTGTTTGGGGGGCGCTGGGATCCATTGACGGCGGCGAAACCATAGAACTTCCACAATAAAATAGAACCGTTTTATTCTAAAATTTTGTTTTTGTTTTAATAAATGTATTCTCTAAAATTACACGTTGGGAAGATCACCCATTTTAAAACGAAAACCGAATTTTAAAACCAGACGACTGCGTTGCAATAATTATATTGCCGGTAGTCGTCCTTTTGATAATTAAATTTTAATAACGTTAATTTTTTAGTGGAAAGAGAATACGATTTATAATTTGTGTCGCAAGTGAAATTTTCGTCTAAACGTGATGATTCGCTTGCGACACCGATCACAAACCACTCATTCTAAAAAACGAAACATCAACCAAATAACGATCCGAAATAGAAGATCAAATTGTTATTTATTATCGTTTTATTATTTTGGGTAATTCTGCGGCGATTTGTTTGGCGAGTCGATCAGTTGCGTGGAGCGCACGCTGTTTAAGCGAAAAAAGATCAATCATTGACGACGGTCGCGAAAATAACGAACCAAGAACCGAACCAACCAATCTAGCTCCGCCTTTATCGACATTTTTTAAAATCCGCTGAACATCCTTAGGAATTTGTTCTTCGGCAGTATCCAAAATAATTCGGACAGAAAGTAATGGAACCTGACGATTTCGACAAACTTCCGCAATCGCAAATGTTTCCATATCAACCAATTCCGCTCCGGTTTTATGATACAACAATGATTTTTGTTTCGGGGAATCGACAACAAAATTTGTTGTTAACAAGATTAGTTTTCCGTTTTGTTTTTCTTGTTGTTCTCCACCGGATGAATCGTCAATAATTTCGGGAACGGAATTAGCCGCATAGAACTTTTTTCCATCGGATTCTCGAATCAATATTTCAGGAAAACAAACGTTAAACTGCTTCAACCGTTTCGTCAACCCTCCAGCGTAACCGGCAGACAAAATCCGTTTCGGTTTGAACACATCCAACAACACTTCGGTAGCACGTCCGGCGTTTTCCTGACCAATACCCGATTCAACAATAACAGTACGATAACCATGAAAAATACCGGAATGAAATATTCGTCCATCTCCTCGTGTCGTTTGATGTTGTTTCAAAACATCCGCCACGCCAGCGGCTTCCATTGGCATAGCAAACACAAATCCAAGATCAACCGTCTGATCAACTGTTGTTGAATTGGGTTTGTCATTCTCATTTTCGCAACATAATTGTTTTGGGTTTACCGGACATCCCGAATATTCGTCCGAATTTTTTATATCGGATAAATTCTTGTCCTGCATTGTATTCTGTGCAGTATCTTGTTCTGTTTTATCCGATACATTCAGAATTTCTTGTTTCGCTTTCTGTAAAATCTGCGCCGTAAGCCAACGGATAATCAATTGTTGAAAAGACAAGATCATTCTCCTATACTTCTGGTAATCATAATGGCAATTTCAGTAATAATTTGGCAGAATTTTTTGTTAGAAGGGAACAAACAATGGCGAAACAATTATTCATACAAAGGTTGCCGTCGATAATAGTCAACACAATAATAGGCGAAAATTCTTCGGTACAATATTGCCGCTTAATAATCGCCTACCGGACATTGATAAAATTATTACTATTTTAATCTATCATTAAGTTCGTTTACGAGTTCATTTTTTTTGACGCGGATTTGTTGTAGTGAGTCGCGGTTTCGTAGTGTGACAGTGTTGTCTTGCAAGGTTTGACCGTCCACTGTTACGCAATATGGTGTTCCGATTTCGTCTTGTCTTCGGTAACGTCGTCCGACTGCGGCTTTATCGTCGTAGAATGCGGAGAAGTTTTTTTTGAGTTCGCCGTAAATTTC
>JAIRTV010000485.1 GCA_031254675.1 Planctomycetaceae bacterium
ATACAAACTTGTTCAAAATGGGGAGCAGAACTAAAAACTTCTTTGTCTTTTTCGTCTTCAACCACCGCATCGGTTCGAGTTGACATCACTTCGTCTTGCAACGCCGTCAACCATTCGGGCATCTCAAAACCAACACCCATCGGCTCTTTGGCAAAGTTTTCAATTTGTTCGTACAATTCATCGAAAGCCGTTTTTTTCCCTTCTTCACGAACTTGTCTTACCGCTTGCGGGACAAGACCGCACATTCGGTCAATTTGCAACGGTCGCACAAAACGTTCCTGAAGCCGCTCATGCACACTCGGCAACCACATTCCGTATTTTTCGCTCAACCGCGTATAACTTCGCAGATGTTCTTCCGCCGCATTGACACTTCGCCGCGCCACCGCCCGCTCCCAAAGCAACGCCGCATCAGCACAACCCGCACGAATCATCGCATCATGAACCCAATACACCGGTTTAAGATTCCACGAAATCCGCTCGTAACCAATCTGCACACGCAACATGTCCAACAACATATAAAGTTTTTCACCATGATCCGAATGGGTTGTCGTACTGTTGTAATCAACGTATTCAGAATAATTCTCGGCAATCGATTCAAAAATGATTTCCAACCGCGACACCGCCGTTTCCCAATCAATATGTTTATTGTCAATATCTTCCAACAGTTTTGCCGCCATTTCAACTTCGCCTTCGTCCCGTTTGATTTTCTGGAGCGAACGGAGATAATTGCCCACGCCTTGATGCAACATCGCTCGAAGATTGCCAAATCCCATATTTTGTTGCGTGAAAATATCATGACCGTAACGCTGAATAAATTGTTTAATTTCGTCCCAATAAGTTCGGTCAACAATCGATTCAATAGGCGAAATACGAATTTGACGGCTGTGCGAAAGCCAACTCGCAAGGAGTTGTTCGATAATCCGTTCCATGTATTCCACCAGAGCAACATTCTGCGCCCCAGCTTCCAAACCGGATGATCGGAACTTCCACTTTTTCGATGAAATCGCAACACATTTCGTAATCGCTCGTGTTACGGTTTCGACGAGGCGATCAAATTCGGTGATTGCGCCTGGGCTAATTGTATTCATTTCTTCCATTTCCTGAATTGTTTCGAGTATTCGAAACGATTCCATCAGAAGCCCCAAACGCGGAGCGTATTCCATCAACCGCATAATCGCCTGCTGGATACAACGGCAACGAACAATATTCCACGCCGCACCACCACGCGACGTCGGAACATATAAAATAGTCTCCCGCGACAAAATCCGAAGCATCGGTTGCCAAAGTTTCCGTACCGTTTTCATGTCGTTGCGAAAAACAGCGTAATTCACTTCAAGAACCGCCTTTTGCCACGCATCGGTAACATTGCGCCAATGTTGTGATCCAAGATACGATTCCAAAATCATTTTAGCATCGCAAACTTCGACATGCGTCCAAATAATCCGATCAAGCAAAATTTCTTTCGTTCCACGATGTCGGTCATATTCCAAAAGCGAATCGGCTGTTCCACGCGGCGGCGGAACTCGGTAAGCAGACACACGGCGAAGTAATTCATCCAACCCATTGCAGTAAGACACAATCTGCGAAAGCCATGAATCCAAATATTGGGCAATATCTTGCGACAATACCGCATCCATTTCGTCCGGTTTTGTTCCGGCGATTTTTTCGGTAACATATTTCCAGAGTTTGGACATCGTAACGATAAACGTTAAACGATCACTAATTCGTTCGGTCTCGGCAACAATTTCAAAATCGTCATCATCGTTGAAGCCCGACGGATTGGGGGCATCCATTAGAGAATCGTCAATGCCGTCATCGGTGGTGTCTTGATACGTAACATTTTCATAAGCCGCACCATAAATAGAATCTTTCGGATGAAACGGTTCGTCGTGCGGCGGAAACAAATCATCCAATTCCGCAAACATGTCGTCGTCCATATCATCCAGAGAATTATCCAACATCGGATCACGCGGGTTTTTGTTTCGTGGTTTCCGTGAAGATTTCCGACCACTTTTGCCGCTCTCGTCGAACATGTCGTCGCTCAACTCAATATCAGGAACATGCCAGTAATGATCCGCGTTCGCTTCCGTAAAATCAAAAAACTTTTTCGTGTGCGTCCAACGTTCCGACAATAATAACGGCGGTTTTTCCTTTTTGGAAGGACGCGAAGCGGTTGGATTGGGAACGGTTACGTTGGGAGTTGAATTTGATTTCTTTCCGGTGGTTTCGTTTTTACTTTTGGATGATTTCCACAGTTGTTCCATCCAACGCAACGCAATTGAATGAAACGTGTAATCGCCTTCGGTTAGCGGAATTTGTTCCGAATGACTTAGCCAATGCATCATCAATGCCATAGACGCCACGGGGTCTTGTTGATCGAGCAAGGCTTCCGCTAATAAAACGTAGGCTTTTGTTGATTTGAAACGATCCACGTGACGATTCCAAAACGCCACATCGCCTGCGGCGGTTCCGGCTTTGTACCACACCGCCAACGCAGTAGAAACAACCGTTGCCGATTCCCACGCTTCCATACCGGAAAAACTTTCCAAACCGGAAACTTCTGTACTGCCGTATTGATCCCACCAACCCGCCAAATCGCTCATTTTATCGGAAAGATCGGTTTGTAAATCTCCATTTCCGGCGGCGGCGGCTTCTTTTTGAAGCCGACTGTAAAGATCGAAAATTTCTTCCATGAGGTTGATTAGATCGTCCACGCGATGATCGTGAATGGAATTTTCAACCGTATGAAATAAACTAAAACTCGCACTAAATCCCAGAATTGTCCAAGGATCAACAATCGCTCCGCAATTGATTCCGCGTCGAATAAGTTCTTCGATTTTTGGTAAATTTTCGGCGGCATCTTCTAATTTTCCGAGATCAATTTGCAGATGAGCTTCCGTAATCAGACAATCAATTTGCGTTAACATTCGGGCGGAAGCGACTGAAATCACATCGGTTTGATGTTCGGCGGCTTTGGAATAGCCCATTCGCGCGAAGATTCGGGCTAAGTGCATTCGTTGTAGTTGATCGGCGCGTCGTTTTGCTAATTGCCGGTTTAAATCTTGCCGACAACCGCCGAATGGTTGAAAGAGTCGTTGTTTTTCCGCTTGAATTCGTATTTTCATTTTGTCGGGGATTTTCTCCGCCAGTTGGTCGTAAAACCGGTCGCGGTAACCGGCAATAATGGGCATTAAATCGGTGAGCGATGTTTCGGAATCGTAAGTGTGTGGAGTATCACCGCAAACACCGGAACCCATTAACATTGTTCCGGCTAAGACGGCGCCGGCTTCGTACAAAAGTTCGTCGGCGGGAATGGTGGCGGCTTCGGATTCGCCAGTGTAGGCGTTTTCGATTCGGCGTAGGATTCCGTCCACTGTTACCTGATGAACAACAAAACGCCGGTAATATCCATCTTTGTCAATGAAATTGGGATCCCAGATTCCGAAATGATAATTTGGTTTGCGATTAACGGGATGATCGAAATCGTAGGCGCGTGAATCGAGAACGAGTTCTTGTAGTTTACGTACATCGAAACAGGCTTCGTAAAGAATTTGCGGATCGGTATCTTTCAGGATGACCAATGCTTGATTGACGATTGCCTGATATTTTCCGAAAGCGGTTCCGATTCCGTCCATGTAAAGTGGAATTGGGGCGACCCATTCTTTTTCGTAGGGTTGGTGTTTTTCTTCACCTTCGAGAACGGGAATGGGGCGATAACCGATGTAATCATTGAGTTCGTTGATTGCGTTTTTGACAATTCGGTCGGTTTCCGTCCAGGGGCTTCCTTGTTTCAGGACGGTTTCGAAGGCTTTTGCGAGAAAAAACGGATTGAAGAGGAGTTCGTCTGTTTGGTGAAACAAGAGGTCTTGGTGATAATTTCGGTAGTTTGGCAAGAGGTGATCGCGCATGAGTTGCAAGATGAGACCGGCTTGATCTTCGACGCGAAATGCTTCTGATTCTTGGGAGAGGCGGAGTAATTCTTGTTCGAGAAGTTGGATGACTCGTAATGCCAAACACGAATTATTTTTGTTGGATACAATTTTTTTGGTTTTTGGTTCGGATTTTTGGGAGTTGGACGGGAGCGGGGAGTTTTGTGGGGGAGCGAGTTGGGAGTAGAAAGAGTTTAGGGCTTGAAAAAAGCGTGTATCTCTGTTGCCGGAAGAGAAATTCAAATATCCGAGAACATCTTTAATAGTATCGTTTTGATCAGATTTTAGAAGTGGATCGTTCATAAATGCTCGTTCCGGTTAAACCGGCAAAAAGCGTCGAGGTGGTATTGATAACGGATTACGCTTTGCGTTGCCAACATGATGACAACCTGCAAAAGTTTGTAACCGGTTTAACGGTTGTATTTTTTGGTTTTGAGAAACCGGAGACTCCCGATTATTCCGGCAATCTCACTAACATTATAGAGTATAATTCTATAAAACATAGTTTAGTCAAAAAGAATTGCAGGTCTAGGGGGCAAGTCAGATATTGCCAACACAATATTTCGGCGAGTAAGCGTTCACGGTAATTTTTTCTATTGCGTGTTTTTTTTTGTGAATTGTCTGTGTTCGGCTGGCAATTTGTGTTGCCAAACGGTTCGAAATCTGATTTCCGTCCGTCAACAGGGTCAAGTCGGCTGCGCCGACGCAATGTTTCGGCGAAACATTGCCCACCAAACATCGCGAAATAGTACCTTCAAATATCGCGAAATAGTACCTTTCGAATCTATTCTTTCTCCAATTCCATTTCCGTTAAAATCTAAATAATCGGAAAATTTTCTGTATTTTTCCAAGTCTTTTTAATGAGAATAATTGTTTTAACCGATAATGATAAAAGGATTTTTCAACAATGCCTCTCCATTCAGCCTCCATTCAAGGAAGAATGATCATGAAACGAATCATCTATTTCATCTTAAATAATTTAACTATTTGGGGATTTTGTACGCTCCTTATTCTGACAGATCGTTCATTCCTTTTCGGACAAATTGTTCAAATGGGCGGGTTGCCGATACCGAACACAACTTCAATTCAGCAAACAGTTTATAATTCCAATTCGCCACAAACTCCCATCCGACAAATCCAATATCTTGCCCCAACCACGACGGAAAATGATCTGGTTGAACCGATTCCGTTGGCAACTTCGTCAACAAATCTTGCCACAATGAGTCGGCGTTCTAATTTGGTTATTCCGCTTCCACCGGCAACGAAAACGGTTGCTTCGGTTTCGCCGCAAGATTCCATATTGGGTCAATATTCATTGCCGCAATTGTTGCCGTCTTCGTCGGTTTCATCATCTTTTCTTCTTGCGTCTCATCCGCAAGAAACCGATCAAACACCGTCAATTCAGTTTGGTACGCCGGTTTTGCCGGAAGCGACCGCCGTTAAACCGATTCCGACGGTTTCGACGGTTCCACCGGCAACAGCAGTTCCTGCGATAGCGGTTCCGGAATCGACATTTCCAGCGGTTTCCAATCCTTCGCCGTCGCCGTCGCCGACACCGTTGCCGCCGCAACCTCCACACGCTGTTCCGGCAACTCCAACTCGATTGATTGCTTCAGAAGCAATTACAAAAAATCACCGGCTTCAACGTGTTAATTCGGAAACGTTTGAACAAAAACTCGTTGAGAAATTGGGCAAACGTTTTGTACCGATCCGCAATATCGAAACATCAACCAATCTTTCACGTTTTCGTGTTCCGGTTAAAGACGGAACCGATGTCGAACTTTCAATTGATCGTCAGAACAGTATTATAACGATTATTGGTTCGGCTCCGATGGTAACAAGTTGTTTGCAAATTGTTCGGTTGTTGGATTCGCCGGAAAACGCTGAATTTATTCCGATACAACAATCGAATCGCGGAATGTTCCATCGGACAGCGCAGATTATCAATCGTGAAGCGCAAAAACTGGCACAAAATGCGCCAACCTCGCCACGTAACAACGATCAACCTTCTGCCGCTTTCGTAACTCCAAACACCGGAACCCCAAACACGCCAACACAGAATAATACCATTCAAAATAATATACCAATAACAGCAGGAATTGTCGGACCGGTTCAAATTGACATTATCGAAGGTATTGACGAACTGGTCATTCAGGGGCAGAAAAATGATGTTGCGATTATTCGTGAGATTCTTCGGCAAATTGAAACAATGAGTTTGGAACACGAACCGATTATCGAATTGATTCCGATGCAACACGCGGATTCTTATCGAATCAGCCAAATGGTTCAACAACTTTATTCGCAGGTTTATCAGGCACGAAAAGGGAATATCACGATGTTGCCGCTTATTAAACCGAACACAATTTT
>JAIRTV010000638.1 GCA_031254675.1 Planctomycetaceae bacterium
AGTGAAATTTTTGTTAAAAGAGAAATCGCATTATTGTTTGGATCGTTTGTTGTACAATCGCGCAGGGTGAACCCTGCCGTTAACTGAAATGTTGCCCATCAAACGTGACGAAACATTGCGCACTTTGTTTATCTAAATTCATACACCAGCCAGTGAACAGTAGGGAAAAATTCGGTAAAAATAAAGTTTGTCAAAAATACGTTCTCATTCTTGCGAAAATTGCGCTGGTGTATTACAATCGTGTTTAGTCGTCAAAAAACAACTTTTTTATGTTTTTACTGCAACACAACCTTTTAACCATTTTAATTAACTATGACACAAACTATTTTTTTCTATTTGACCATTTGTGCTTCCACTATTTTTATAACATCATTTTTTTTAACGCAACAGAATGATTTTAAGGTGGTAGTGATTAATGAAGTGATTCGTGAGATGGGTAAAGACCTTTTTTCATCGTCTGATCCGGCGGTGGTTGAAAAGTATTTACCGGAAGGCGGTGCGCCAGCAAGTATGTCTTCCTTTGTTCTTTTTGCTAGCGACGATGTGGTGTTAATTGATGCCGGACTCGGCGGTCCCAATTGGGTGAACAAACTTACGGAACTTGGAGTGAAACCGGAAAAAATTAAATTGATTCTGTTAACTCACATGCATGGCGATCATATCGGTGGTTTACTGGATGGTCATACTCGACGTTTCCCCAATGCGACAGTGTTGAGTGCGAAATTAGAGTACGATTATTGGTTTCCGAAAAACGCTAAAGCCAGAACGTCCCAACTCGAAAAAATCAAAACCGCTTATGGTAACGATTTTTCAAAAACATTTGAATTTGACGAACAAGTTTTTGCGAATGCGACGATGAAAATCACTGCACTTAACGCGGTTGGACATACGCCGGGTCATACGGCATTTTTGGTTGAATCATCTCAAAATCGATTGTTGATCGTCGGCGATTTGCTTCATGCAGCGGCGTTACAATTTCCTGTTCCTGATATTTGTTCCAGTTACGATATGGATACCAAAAACACCGTAACGTCACGAAAACGCATTTTGGATTTTGCCATCAAACAAAATATATTAATTGGCGGAATGCACTTTCCGGTTCCCAATATTGGTAAGGTGAAAAGTAATGGTCAAGGCGGTTACGAATTTATACCTGCGAAATAACGTTTTACGTAATATTTCAGTGGAATTTACGTTTTTCATTTAACCTAAAAAATCCACTGAAATATTACAATTAAAAAAATCACAGGATTAACCGAATTATGTTGCTTCAAAAATTATTTTATTGGTTTGATAATGAAACACATCCGATTGTTGTTCGTCAAATTCGTCGTTTTGTGCGGTCGCATACGATAATATGGACAACAATTTTGTTTTTAGTTATTGCGGTGATTCCACCGAGTGGTCTTATGTTATTTGGAATGGGACCTGTGAATGAATTTTCTATGCTTTTATGGACAGTAGTCGTTACTAGAGTGGCGGTTATTTTTATTACGATTGCCGCGTTTTGTCCTGCCATAATGTATGGATTGGCGCGAATCAATGATGAACTTCTTGACTGCGCATTTTCGTGGCATAAATTATTGTTCGGTTATATCCTGCTTGGTATTTTATTGTCGGGATACTATGCTATTTTAGCATCGTTATCGATTATTTCGTTATATTTTGTTTTCGGTGGTCATTTATTTTTGTCACTTCGCGATTTGTTGCAAGCGATATTGTGGGGAATTGTTAACAATATTCTTGTTTTCTCATTTCTTGTCAAAGTCCGAAGTATGACCGGATTGGTTTTAACAACGATAATGCTCTTTTTCTTTCATTCAACTCCACTGATTGTTTTAGTTATTGTTCAGAAGATCATTTCCTTTCGTTTTAAGGCGATTGCTCTTTTAGATAGTAATTCTTCTGCTCCGGCTCCGTCTGCCCTTTTGAGCAATATCCAATTGTATGATATTGTTGCGTGGTTTATTTTGGGCATCCTTGCTTTTTGGCTTTGCCGTTCACACTTTTTACATCCAAAACGTGCATCATGGCAAGATATTTGTATCAATTTATTGGCTTACGGAATATTTACCTTTATGATAAGTGCTTTCTGGGCGGTATTACAATTAAACTGTTTCGTTTAATTATAATTGTTTCATTTGTCCCTAAACGGCAAAGTGGAAAGACAAAAGAGGTGTATTATCATTTTATACCCAAACTACTTGAAAATTCGTTTTTTGTAGGGACGCACGACCGCGTGTCCCTACAAAAATCTAATACATTTGCTAATCATAACGAAAAATAAACCTCGAATTTCATAGTTATCAATTGCAAATTATTTAAAAAATGAAATACTCAACGGATATTTCCATTCGATTCCGTCATTGGCTTTAAGACCACCGATAATCGGAAATACAATACCAACGATAATTACCGCCGGTAGTATCAGTAAACCAATAATAACAAAGGACAACATGGCAGCGGCAACAAAATAAATCAGTTCTGTCAATAACCAATTTATCACGATTTTACCGTGTTGATCAACAAGCTGTTCCTGATCTTTTTTGATTGCCCAAAGCAGAATCGGAATCGCAATGCCGAATCCGGGTAAACAAAATACTAAAAGTTGCGATAAATGAAGCAACATACAATAAGTATTAGGTTTCATTCCAAAAATCATCGGTTTTATACCTCCCTTTCATAGTTTCTTTGTATGACGAAAAACACAATGTTTCATGAAAATAAAATTGTAATAGAGTTTTACGGATTTTCAATAGAGGACGATCAAAAATTTGGTGGTATGATCGTTTTAATGTTTTTCGTAAAACTTCCAGAAAAAGATTTGGAAGGGTCATATTGGCTCAATCTCGGATAATATTTCTGTTAAGGTTACTCTGGTATCGTTGGAAAATACTTGCCTTACTCCTCTGCCTTTACCCAATAGTTTTAGGACAGAAAATCTTTCGAAAACAACATATTTTATTATAATTTATCAGAGACCTATGTAAATATACTCCGCACCATCAATAAACGGATATTCTCAAGATCCTTTAGATCGGTTATACTTCTCTGTTTTGTGTTGATCATGCTGGACTTTTGCAAAGTTCATAATGAGTTATATCAAAAATCACAATTCGATTTTCGAAACGATAATATGGGAATTTCTAAAAACGTCTTTTTTTGTTTATAAATTTTTTTTGAGCTATTTTGGGTCTAGAATTCCTTTAGCACCGCGTCTTTTTCATTGATTTTCTGAAAAAGACGCGGTTTTTAGAAATTCCCTTAAGCGTTTCATCGCCAAGTTTATCATGTAAAATCTGACAGTTTTCAACAACTGCAAGAACCAACTCTGGAATTGGCTCGTCCCAAGAACATTACTAATACCGTTACGATTCGTTGTATCTAGTCGCCCAAAAACCGAATTTGACAGTAGGAAGAATATTGTCTGAATGTTAAATTTACGTAATATTTCTTGCCGTGTTGTGAAGTTGTCTTGTTTTTATGTCGTAGGACAAGTATAATTAAATAGAACATTCCGAACAGGAAATAAAATTATCGAAATAATATTCTGTTCATTATTTTACACCTTACTTCTAAAAAACATTTCATGACGGAACCTTATCTTTCTGAACCGCAACAAATTGCGTTATTCCATGCAGTTGGTCGGCGTATTGCGTCTATCGTAACAAACACGCGGGGAGTTCGGATTGCAGAGCAAGTTTCCGAGATTGCGACAATTCCGTTACTTGGAGCGTTTGTCAGTCTAAAACGAGAGGGTGAATTGCGGAGCTGTATGGGAACTCTTTCCGATCAAATCCCACTCGGCGAAGCTGTCGAACAAGCAACAATTCACGCCGCCAAAGATGATCCACGTTTTTCACCCATCACCGCCGCCGAACTTTTTGAACTCGATATGGAAATCTGGTTGCTGTGGGGAATGAAACGTGTTGCCGCACGTGGAATAGAACGGCTCAATGTTTTAGAAATTGGACGGCATGGAGTTCAGATTTCACGTGGAGGGAATCGCGGGTTGTTGCTGCCCGGCGTGGCTCTCGAATACGGAATGAACTCGCAAACCTTTTGGGAAGCCGTTTGCCGCAAAGCAGGATTGCCAACCGACGCCTGGCTCGATGACCGGTCATTGCTACATACGTTTGAAGGACGCGCCATCCGCGGTCCGCTGTCCGCCACCGAAAATATCGATAAAAAAACAGCAAACGAAATGATTTTCGCTGCAAAATTCAATCGTAT
>JAIRTV010000018.1 GCA_031254675.1 Planctomycetaceae bacterium
CTACCACCTGACAAAAGAACTGAATAAAGCACACAATGTCGCTGTTGTTGCGGTTGCACATAAAATGTTAAAAATCGCTCATTCTCTACTAAAAAATGGTGAGACATGGAAAAATAAACGCAACGAAAAAACAACATAAAAATATAAAAAAACAAACAAAACCATCCCTTGACAAAAACACAGTTGCTGTGTTGAGCTGGCAATTTGTGTTGCCGAGCGGTTTGGAATCTGATCGCCAGCCGGAAACAGGGTCGGGTCGGCTAGCGCCGACGCGACCTTTCGGCGAAAGGTCGCCCACCTGAAAAGAAAGATTGCCTCCTTTGCTCGGAGTACGCACTTCTTGTCTTGGAGTGCGTGACTTTTTTTGATTTTTGCCTTCCAAAACGGAAAAAAAGAACGTTGCCAAACGATGAGCAACAAAAATTATCAGCCGAACACAAAAACAAATCGGCGAGAATATCTCTGGAATTGGTTTGCGTTTAGAATTTGGTTTGAAATTCGGCGTGTCGGAAATAATTCTCCAAAAGCAAAGCGATTTCATTTTAAGGCTTCTTTTGGGGATGATTGTGATTGAACACAAAAAATACGGAACACGAGAATTTTTTTATTTTTTCTGTGTCTTCCGTGTTTTCTGTGTTCAATTTTTTCCTTGAGAAAAGGTCTAATATCTAAAATTCTAATTGATTCGGTGGAAGGTCTTTTGTGTGTCTTCTTGTTCCATACGTGGGATCATGTTATACTTTGGTGAATATAATATGATTTTATGTTTCGTATTTAACGCTATTGTTCGTCTGATAAACGGCATATTCATCGCAACAAAATAGGTTTGCAAAATGATTCGTACCGAAGACTTAACAAAACAATACGGCAATTTATTTGCTGTTAAAAATCTCAGTTTGAACCTTGTTGCCGGCGATTTATTCGGTTTTATTGGACCGAATGGTTCCGGAAAAACAACAACAATGAAAATTCTTGCAACATTGCTTCAGCCAACTTACGGTGAAGCCTATATTTGTGAGAAGTCAATCTACACTCATCCGAAAGAAATCCGGCGTATGATTGGTTATATGCCTGATTTTTTTGGTGTTTACGACGATATGAAAGTAATAGAGTATCTCGAATTTTTTGCGGCTGCTTACCGGATTAGCGGGCATCAACGCAGAAAGATTTGCGATGAAATGCTCGAATTGGTTGATCTTGGTTACAAACGGGAGGCGTTGGCGACGAGTCTTTCGCGGGGAATGACGCAACGGTTGGGGCTTGCACGGGTTCTGTTACACGATCCGCAAGTGTTGTTGCTGGACGAACCGGCAAGCGGTCTCGACCCCCGCGCCCGAATTGAAATGCGGGAACTTCTCAAACGGCTTGGCGGACGCGGGAAAACAATTATGGTTTCGTCCCATATTTTGCCGGAATTGGCAGATATTTGTAACAAAGTTGGAATTATTGAGCGGGGCGAATTGTTGGTCAACGCCGATGTCGCCGAAATCATGCGGCAAGTTCGCGATCATTTGGTCATCAATATCGATCTGGTCAACGGTTTGGAAGAAGCCGCCAAACTTTTAGAGCAACACGCTTCCGTCAACCACGTCGAAATTCAAATTGTTGCCGGTAAACCGATTATTCGTATTTCAATGGACAAAGACAAGGGACTCGACGATTATTGTGAATTGCCAACGCTGTTGGTGGAACACGGTTTCAAAATTCGGTCGTTCAAAGAAGACGAAATCAATCTCGAAACCGCTTTTATGACATTGACCAAAGGAATCACCGCGTAACATTATTTCTGGCAAGTATTTCGAAACAGTTACAAAAAAATGTCCCCTGAATCTTCAATGAATTTCGTAACATGAAAATTCTTTCGGTTGAATTGGAAAATCTTAATTCGCTTGTTGGCAAGACGAAAATTGATTTTACAAATCCAATGTTTACATCAAGTGGGATTTTTGCGATTGTTGGACCGACGGGTTCCGGAAAAACAACGATTTTGGATGCGATTTGTCTTGCTCTTTTCGGCAGAACACCGCGATTGAAATCAATTACTCAAACGGAAAATGAAATCATGTCCTGTGGAACAGGTTTTTGTTCCGCCGAAGTTGTTTTTGAAACAAATAAAAATGGGACGTTTCTTTGTTCGTGGTATCAGCAGCGTGCGAATAAGAAACCGGACGGAAATTTCCAAAAACCGAAACACGAAATCGCCGAACCTGTTGACAACGGAACCGTGTGGAGACCGCTCGAAACAAAATTGTCGAAAGTTCCGCAAATTGTTGAGGAAAAAACCGGTATGAATTTTGATCGTTTTACGCGGTCAATGCTTCTTGCTCAAGGCGATTTCGATAAATTCCTTCAAAGTGACGCCAAAAATCGTTCCGAAATTTTGGAACAAATTACCGGTACGGAAATTTACGGTGAGATTTCCATGAAAGTTCACGCACGAAATCGCGAAGAACAAAATAAATTGCAACTAATCGAGACAGAAATTCGTGGAATTACGATTGATGATATTGAAACAATTGAAGAAAAACGTGTTACTCGAAATCAATTGAAACAAACAATTGAAGAAGGAGAAAAACGGCTTC
Source organism: Planctomycetaceae bacterium (assembly GCA_031254675.1). GTDB lineage: Bacteria > Planctomycetota > Planctomycetia > Pirellulales > Thermoguttaceae > WRKP01. Next base: position 2,583 of record JAIRTV010000018.1, read on the forward strand.
GGCAATTAACACAAATTCGGCAACGTTTCGAACAAATTGCCCAGCTGGAAATTGATGCACAAAAACTCGAAGATGCTTGGAATATTTTTATCGAAACAGAAGCAACTTTCCAACCGAAAGCAAAACAACTTGAATGGGCAATAAAAGCGTTGGAACTTGAGCCGATATTCAATACTCTTGAAACACATCGCAATGATTTTGAAACAAAAAACTTGGAATGGAATGAAATTACCCAAAAGATTCCTTTGGTGAATGAAAAATTAACACAAATTCTGGAATCAGAACGTATTGCAAAGGACGAATTAAATGTTGCGCAACAAAAACGCGAAACTCATTCGGAAACAATTCGCCGTGTTCGTGAATTAGATACAAAAATTAATGGATTTGAGGAAACGCTTAAAATTGCGAAACAACAAATTGATCAATTGGAAACAAATCGTAAAACGTACAAAAAGAACATAACGAAATTTGAACAACAATTTGCCGCTTTATTGCCGGACAAAACGCTTGAATCGTTGACGCAAACACTTAAAGAACAAGAAAAAAACACCGAACAACTTCTCACCGGAAACAAGTTGTCCGACTTGGCACAAAAACAGACTGAAATTTTGAAACAAATTCAAAATCGCCAACCGCTCCAAACGTGCATCATCCATCTTAAAAAAATCGAAACAGAAAAATCGGAATTGCTTGCCCGAATCCAAATAGCCGAAACAACAATTCGAGAGGCGGAATCCAAACGGCAAGAATTGATCCCAAAAATCGAGCAAGCAAAACATCATGTTGCAAAAATCGAAACCGAACGAATCGCGTTGAGCCAAATCGCCGCGTTGGAAGAACATCGCCAATTTCTTCACGATGGTCAACCATGTCCGCTTTGCGGAGCGTTGGAACATCCTTTTGCGTACGATAATATTCCAATGCCGGATAAAATTGATTCAAAATTTGACGACGCCAAACATGATCTTGACGAACTCATTCAAACATGGAACAAAATTGAAATCGAACAAAAAACTTCTTCGCGTGAACTTTCGCAACTGCAATTACAACTTAACGAAAATTCGGAACAATTGAAACAAGAACAACAACAGGCTGATAAATTATTAAAACAATTAAAACTCGACCGGTTGCCGACGCTGGAAATAATAGAGACGGAAATTAAAAATTCGGAACAAAATTTCAAGGAAATTTCAAACACCATTTCCACCGTGGAAAATTTCCGTTCGGAAACAGAATTGCTGCGACAATTGCTTCAAGACGGAATGAACCTTCAAAATCAACTGAACAACGAAAAAGAACTTCTCCGACTTTTGGACGCACAACATCAACAACGAACGGAAGAATTTGAAACAAATTTAAAACAACGTCAAGAACAAACCGAACAACGAACTATAGTTTTTGGTAATAAAAATCCTGATGAGGTGGAGCGACAAGATGAAGAATTGGTTCGGGTTGCTCGATTGCGATTGGACGATATGTTCAAAAAACGGCAGGAAGTAGAAAACGAAATGTTGCTTCTCCGGCAACGTCATGAGACGATTGAAAAAAATATGACGGAATTACAGGTCATGATTACTGATTCGAGTACAACATTGAATGAATTATTTCAGCAATTCGGTTTTTCTTCGGAAGAAATGTTTAAGTCGGCAAGACTTGCGCCGAAAGTTCGGCGTCTTCTTGAAACAGAAAAACAACGACTAGAAACGGAACGGATTCAATTGGAAACACGTCGTAACGAAAACAAAACGGCATTAACCAATGTAACTGCCGAACTCCAAAAAGACGGTCAACCCAATGTCGAACAAATATCGTGCGAATATCAGGAACTTTCAGAAAAAATTGCATTATTTCAACAAGAAATTGGAGCAATTGATAGCCAGTTGAATCAGTACGAAAACGATCTAATAAAACAAACGGAAAAGAAAAAAGAACAAAAGTTGCAGCGTAACATTTGCGATCTTTGGTGCATGCTTGACGATTTGATTGGTTCGGCGGACGGTAAGAAATTCAGAACATTTGCACAAGGATTAACGTTTCAGATGTTGCTGGACTACGCCAATCGGCAACTTGAAAAAATGACGGATCGATATCGTCTTTTGTACAATAATTTATCGGATAAGTCGGCGTTGGAATTGGGTGTTATTGATACGTATCAGGCTGGGGCGATACGGTCAACTAAAAATCTTTCCGGTGGAGAAAGTTTTTTGGTGAGTCTTGCGTTGGCGTTGGGACTTTCTTCGATGTCAAGTCATCAAGTTCGCGTGGATTCGTTGTTCCTTGACGAAGGTTTTGGTAC
>JAIRTV010000069.1 GCA_031254675.1 Planctomycetaceae bacterium
TCTGGGAACGCTTCTGGAGTATACTACAAACCTGTTCTCAACAATCCACAAATATAATGCAATTCCTAAAAGATCGCATTAACGCTCACGCACATACATAAAATAACGTGAACGGTTACAGTTTCCATGAGTCTTCTCCTTATTTTATAAGGTTTTACTGAAATTATTGCGAAACAGTTTTCGCAATACAATTGGATGATTTCCAAAGTTTACATAAAATAGAATCAAATGTCAATCACAATTTTTTCTTTTTCAAAATTTTTCTTAGTGTTCACAACTATTCACTTTTAAAAGATCCGAGGTTTGAAATCTTTTGGTATATTGAGTTTGATCGTATCGCCACTTTGCGTGAAGAGGTAAAAACCGTTCATAAATTTGACAAATCTCTCAAAGATAATCCATACCGATGGCTAGATCTGGTGAAACATTCTTCACTACGGAGAGGTTGTTTATTTTTTGCGTCCGAGTCGGCGATCCAATTTTTCGGCTTGTTGATTGATACGTTCGAGACGTTGGTGAATCGTTTCCAATTCGTCGCGGTACGTAATAATCCGATTGGTCGCTTTTTCGACCGCCTCGAAAAGATGATCCAACGCCGGCAGACGTTCCCATTGTGCCGACATTTCGCTGATTTCCCGATCCAACCCGCGCCGAAGTGTGAACGTGAAAAAACCAAGCAATAAAATTCCCCACGCCATCAACCAGAACATAGAAATAATATAAAAATCCGCTCCATAAAATTTTGCGTTTTGGTCAAGCAATGTGTCAATAAAGAAATTTTTCGCCGGACGTAACAACAAGAAAAAAAGCATGCCGCCAAACAGTAATTCATAAACAACTCGTACCCACCACCGGTTGTTTCGGATTGCCAAACGGTCACAAATTGTTTCCAATTCGTCGGCAATACTATTAATAAAGGCTTCTCCGGCTTGTTTTGATTCGTTGAGCGTGAAATCGGGAGTACACGATTCGGTTGGAATGTGGGCGTCGGTCGCAAACCCAACCAAAACCAACGCCGATTCTCGAAGTCGATCTTCTTCCCAATTGGTTATGGGAATTGTTGTTGTTTTCTGATGGTTTCCGGTATTCTTCCAGTTTCGAAATGATCGAACTCCTTCGAAAACTCCCCAAAGTGCCAGTTGCGGCATTGACCGAACACGTGTTAGCAAGACTCCGGAAACAATCGCACCACAACCTTGATAGATTCGTAAAAGTATGGAAAACGGACTGTAACCCCATTGAGAAGCAACCCGACCAAGTAATCGCGATTCCCAAAGACGACGATCACGAATCAATTCGTTTCGCGTTTTTGCCGACAAACGTTCACCGAAAAGCCGTCGCTCTTCGGAAATACGATCCCGAAGTTTTCCTACCGCCGCCCAATGTTCTATGATTTCAGCACGGCAATCGTTTGCGGTCTCCACCGCAAGACCAAAAAAATTCGCCTGCCGAATTCGGATTGCGGCTTCTTCGTTCAGATCAACCGTCAGAAGTTGCTGGAGATCTGCAAATTCCTTTGATAAAACAGTTTGATTTTGCTGCGATTTCAAAGCAGCAACAGAATCAATAAAGAAAATTCGTCCGGTTTCGTAATTTTGTTTGAGCAATTCGTTCCAATCATCGCGAATATCAGTATCACGATCAGCGTGAGTTTGAACGAAAACAAGTCTTGCTCCAGGAGCAACAGTTGCTAATTCATCCAAAACGCGATGACTTCGGTATTTCTGCTGTGTTGCGGTGACCAGCAGAACATCGCAAAGAGGTAAAACCGCACGAAGTCGAGCAAGATTGGTTTCGCGAAGATGGTCATTTTCTGTCGTATCAGGATCAGGACAATCCAAAATAACCATTTGTTCCAACGCCGCCAAATCACGCTTCACAATCTGAATACCGGAAAGGTCAATTCCCCACAGTTCAGGATCAACAGTACTATGACAAACAAGAATGGGTTGAGCGGTGGTTGGTCGTTCTTTTCCTTCTTGAACAACGTGCTCATTTAATAAAGCATTGAGAAGGGTACTTTTTCCGGTTCCGGTTCCGCCGAGCATTGCCACAATTAACGGCATGGCAAGCCGTTGCCGTAGCGAAGTGATTCGATGGAGAAATCGAAATGTTCGTTCGCGGCAAAATTCCGCCGTCTCCCAATTCGGAGCGGATTGCGCCCAATTCCGAAACCGATTGCTAATCGTTTCCGGTTGTGTCCAGATCATTGAGGATTCGGTGTGCGAAGACATCTTTCAAAAATATCGAACTTTTTTAGCCTATCATTCTGTCGTGAACAAATTTGAGAAGTTGCTAATCATCATAGCATTTTTTTACGCCAAAGGGAAATAATTTTTCCCATTTTATAAATTTAACCCGAAGTTCCAGCGTTAAATTTTGTTAAGTCCTTATAGTGTTTCAAATTGAGACGGGACAACCTTGTGAATTTGTGAGCAAACCATACACGATAATTTTTTTACCGTTCACGCTACTATTTCATGTTTGCCTGATTTTTCGGTGTATTCTGTGCTTAAAAAATATTGGGAACCCAAAAACGAATGGCACTGTAATAAAAAAATTCCGTGTCTTCCGTGTTCAAATAAAATCATCACTAACATAAATATTGAAATGAAATACTTTGTATTCGAGAGAAATTAAAGAAAATATCTATTGTTCTTTGTTGTTTTTTTCGCCCCCTAGAATTACGGATAATTCCGAGTAAAATAGTTTGAATTGCATTGAACTGGAGCTGTTTTGAAAATTTCTGAAACTATGTTATTATTATTGTTTTGAATGAACCAGAAGAGCAAAAAAATTTGTGTGTTCCTTCCGAATTGGCTTGGTGATGCGGTTATGGCAACCCCGGCGATTCGTCGTTTGTACGAGCAACTCAACGGCAATGCTGTTTTAACGGCTCTGGGGCGTCCACATATTTTGGAACTTTTCGATGGAAGTCCTTGGTTTGACAATCAAATTCCGTTCCAAATAAAAAACGCTCCACCAGAACAATCACAATATCATATTGTTCGCCGGTTCAGGCGTGAACAATTTGATCTTGCTCTTTTGTTGACCAACTCCTTTCGAACCGCACTCATTGCTTGGTCGGGTAAAATAACACAACGTATTGGTTACGCTCCATTTGGTCGTGGTTGGTTATTATCGTTGCCGGTTAAAATTCCGACGACGGAAATTCCGCTCGTCGATTATTATCTAAACTTGGTTGATGTTACCACCGACACAAAAACTTCCAACGATCCTAAAATTCGGTATCGCCTGGAACTTCACACCACACCGGAAGAAGAAAAATTAGGCGACGAAATCTGGAAAAATCTCGGACTTCAACCGCCAGAAAACGTGTTGGTTTTCAATGTCGGATCGGCAAACAGTGTTGTTCGAAATTGGTCGTCCGAGTTCGCCGCTGAATTGTCGCGGTTGGTTGTCGATCAACTGGATTTCGACGTCCTAATTAACTGCGGACCAAACGAAACCCAAATCGCAAAAGAAATTGTTACGCTTGCAAAACGGAATCGCGTCTTTTCAATGGCGGATCAACCACTTAATGTTCATACTGGAAAGATTTGCCTCAAACGAGCAAGATTAACCGTATCCACTGACAGCGGACCACTTCATATCGCGTCCGCATTCGGCAAACCAACACTCGTATTACTAGGTCCAACCAGCGAAACTTATATCGCCAACTCTTACATCAACCGGAAAATTCTGACATGTTCTCTTCCTTGTTCGCCTTGTTACGCGAAAAAAAAATGTCCCGAAAAACATCATCGTTGCATGAAAGAACTCACTCCACAATCTGTTTTTGAACAAATTCAATCAGTTGTCCATCAATAATTGTTTTGGTAAATTGTTCTCTTAACTGGGCTTTTGTAAAGTTGTGTTTCACACTGTAAATCAAAGTGTTTGAAACATTGAAATCACCCGATTTTGCTGTATTATTGTATCGCATATTGCGTTTATAAAAGTTGTTCTAAACATCAATATGTTGAAATATCAGGGGTTTTACAAATATTGTTTTAATAATATTTATGGTTTTTTTTGTTTCATAATATGCAAAAATTGAGCAAGATTGGATTATAAGTCCTTTTGATATAACTAGTTATAAAATTTGCAAAAGTCCAGCTAATAACAATATTGTTCATTTTTTTGTTTGTAATTATTCACGACAATATCCAAAGGTAGCGATGTTTTATTGAAATATTGTATCGGTTAATGACGACAGCGAATTAAAACAATATTTGTTGTTTCGTTTTTTCTTGCCTTATGTCAATTTTTTGTATGAATAGTTACAAAAATTTTGTCTTTTAACCATTTTTTCACAGGAGAATTGTCTATGAAAACAGACATCCAAAACTCAAACTCTCAAAATGTTGACGTTCAAAATTTAGAGAAACAAACCCGTCGTGATTTCCTTGCTTTTGCAGGAGTTGGAACGTTGGGGACGGCAACCGGACTTTCTGCAATAATGGAATCAAAACCGTTATCAGCAGACGAAACTGTAACAAATAACACGGCAAATACAGTAACTGATACTTACATGTTGTCGCGAACAATTCCGGTTGCTAACGAAATTTATGATATTGCTGTTCTTGGTGGCGGACCTGCTGGAGTGGGGGCGGCAATTAGTGCGGCACGGTTAGGTGCCAAAGTCTTGCTGGTCGAAAGTAACGGTTGTCTCGGCGGAATGGGAACTTCCGGCTTAGTCACAGAATTTGACCCAATGGCAAACGGCGAAGAAATGTTAGTCGGCGGTTTGATGAGAGAAATTGTCGAAACATTGTATAAACGTAATTTTATTCAACCGGGTCTTGATCCCAATACCTGGAGAAAACATAGCCATCGTTGGACACCGTTTCAAGTGGAAGGTTACAAATTGTTGCTGGACGAATTGACAACTGCCGCAGGTGTTCAAATTAATTTTTTCACGCGAGCAATTGATGTTGACGCTGATAAAGAAAAGGGAACAGTGAACGGTGTGATTTTGCACAATATTGAAGGTTATCGCTACGTTAAAGCAAAAACTTTTATTGACGCCACCGGACACGCTGAAATTGCTGATCTTTGTGGGGCTCAATGCCGTGAAGCGGGAGTTGATACACCGAGAATTAACCCGACAACGCTTATGTCGCTTTATACCGGAATTGATTGGAATAAATTCTGGACAAAAAGTCAGGGAACGGCACTGAATGAAGCGATTAAAGAGAAACATTTTACTCAGATTGATCGTCTTTTGCCGGGAATGTTTCCCGTTAATCATACGGTTGGTAACTTGAACGGCGGACACATGTTTCATCTGAATGCTTTACATTGTAAAGATTTAACGGACGGAATCATGTTGGGACGGCGATTAGCTCAAGAATATAAAAGTTTTTATCAAAAGTATATGCCAGGTTGCGAAAATCTCCAACTGGTAATTACTGCCAATCAAGTGGGAGTTCGTGAATCTCGTTGCGTGATGGGTGAATACGAATTGAATATTGACGATTATATGGCACGCCGAAAATTTCCTGACCAGATTGGTCTTTTCTGCAAGTACGTCGATATTCATCCCTACGATGAGTCGGATGAAGAATGGCACCGTTTCATGGTCGATGCAGGATTTGCTCAAGGAAATACAACACGTTACAAAGATGGAGAATCATTTGGGATTCCGTACGGAATTTTGGTACCGAAAGGTTGGCGGAATTTATGGGTTGCGGGACGTTGTGCGTCGGCTGATGTTCGGGCGCACGGCTCGATTCGTGTTCAACCGGCTTGCTCCATGATGGGACAAGCCGCCGGTACTGCCGCTGTTCAATCAATCAAAACCGGTCAACCGGCAAATGATTTAGATACGGAAATGTTAGTAAAAACACTCCGCAATGCCGGTGCTAATCTCCCACAAGAAACTTTGTCCAAAACAATGACGCGCAAAAATTAATATACTCATGACACTTTAAAATCTAATTTTCGCAATGAAAATCAGATTGAGTATTTTTTTGTCTTGCGAGAGACGACACTTTTTTTGAACCAAATATAACAGTGTCGTCCTTGCAGGACTTTGGGTTAATAGTGCTGCTTATCGTATGTTGAAACATACGGTCAATAAAGTATCGTCTTTGCGGAACGAGAATACTGATTGACCGTTTTGCCGTTGAAAATAATCAACACGACAACACAAATTGACGACGTTCTCAAATGTATCGCCGACATGTTATTTTTCGAGGATTCCGATCCATGAATCGTTGAATCCTTGATTTTCGCACGAAAATTGGAATTCAACCGGTTGATCCGGCGTGAGTAATTTTTTCGGAACGATTAACTCCATAACACCAGTCGATTCGTTTCCCATGAATGACAGACGTCGATAGGAAAGTTTTATATTTTCCTGCTGAATCGTCCAGGATTTATCCGAAACGTTAATTTTGAATTCGACAAGTTTCTTGCCATTCATCGACAACAAAATATTCAACGGACGTTCCGGCACAAAACCAACTCCCGAAAGCCAATAAAAAGTAGATGCTTCTTTATTTTCGTCCGATTTTTCTTCAATATTTGTATCAATATTTTGATTAACCGGTTTGCTTTTCCAAACGATTTTATTGGCGGCGTTGAGTTTCATGAATCTCATCGTTCCTGTTCCGATAATATAAGAATTACCGGTGTGTTGTTCCGGACTGGATATCGTTTGACTCCAACCATTCAAACGCGAAAAAGCAATGTCATGCCATTTCTTATTTTCGATATATTGTGCGAGATTCATTTTTTCTTTCGGTTGAAAGTTTTCTGAATCAATATATTGCAACATTTGATCGAGTAAATAATTTCCTTCCGGCGTTTCCGTAAGCACATCCAATCCGTGCGTTATTAAGATTTTGCCGTTTGTTCCTGCGGCGGTTTGCGCAACGTACATAAAATAATTATCACGCCCTTCGCCGACAGACAAGTATTCTAATTTTCCAAACGACATATCGTGCGAAATTGGCATTCCGCGTTTAATGAGCCGAAACCAAAGCGGATTCAAATATTCTTCGTGAGGAAAATTTCCGTACACGGGATGTTTTGCAAACGCGGTTCCCACCTGATCACCAAGCCACCACCAACCAAGACGAACATTCGACGCTTCCGACGCATTCCCAAAAATCAAAACACGTTTTTCTGTAACAATCGCATTTTTCGTTTCGGGATGTGTTGCGGTTCCAATGACGATACCGGCAGTTTTAGCTTCCGGCGAATCTGTTGAAACAAGACCGTCATAACGCTTAGAAAGCGTTTCAAAAAGATCGGGTGTAACAGCAATATTTTTGAGCGTTAATTTCTGACGTTTTGGAAAACTCCAGAACTTCCAATCGTTTTGAATGGTTTCATTTAATGTTGCTTCAAAAATTAATGTTTTGGCGATTTCTTGTTGCGGAACGACAAATTCGATATCGCCTATTTTTGCAACATCGCCGGTTTTCAAATTGATTCCGTCAAGTGAACCGTTGGCAAGTAGTGTTTCGCCGGATTCCTGTTTGGATTTCAGAGACCAAACGAGTTTTCCGTTCTCAATATCTTGATAATCGAAATGCGAAACGAATAATGACAGTTTTACTGTTTCACCTTCGACAAGAATAGGAGATTGGCGGTCAGGTTGCAAAAGTATTGCGGTAGGACTGTTATATTTTGCAACATCTTTTGGAGTTGTTCCATTAATTTTTGGTTCCCAAAATGGATTGAACATCCCTTGACCGGTGAAATTATGGTCGTCTCCCCCATAATTGATGATCACATCAATAATTGTCCAAAAACTATAACCGTCGCATTCAGGATCAAACCGAGCGGCTTCGATTCCTTCTTTTTGGTAATATTTTTGTAACTCATGTCCGGCATTGAGACAAGCATTGCCCCAATATTGATCGAGTCCGATGTCATGAAGTTGTTTTTCGTAATGTTTCAATGGTCGCGGCGGTAAAATCAATTTGGTAAATCGTTCGGAAATACGCGGATCAAATTTAACACCGAGATTCAAATATTCGTGCGCAACAAACGGTATGGTAAGAGAATCAAATGTTCCTGATTTCCATGTGCGAATTGATGTGATCGGTGTATTAAAATCGGAATTTTCCGGCGTATTCATACCGCCATCGTTATGAGTTACCAACCGTCCCGGATCACGTTGATGTACAATTTCTTTGAGTTCAATGTCAAGCGGAGTTCCAAGATGTCCTTCGTTACCCATCGAATAACTTGTTTGTGAAACATATCGGCGGCGATGATCAATAAGTTCGTTGAGATCGCGTTTTGGGTCGAAGTCAAAAAACTCAACTGTATGATGTCCAAAGAACGGATAATACGGTAATTCCGGCTGAATCATCACTCCCAATTCGTCTGCCGCTTCGTAAAACTCTGGAATTTCGCAATGCGTATGATGACGAACGTAACAAAAACCTGATTCACGTGCAATTTTTAAGTGTTTCCGATGAACATCGCGATCAATTGGCGAAATAAATGTTTCAGGATAAACATAATCGTCACCAAATCCACGAAGAAAATAAGGTTTTCCGTTCAAATAAAACTGTTTGCCGCGAACTTCCATTTTTTTGATACCGAAACGTTCGCTCCAACCGTGTGTAATATTTTTACCGTCTTTATCGTACAACGTTACTTCGGCAAGATAAAGATTTGGCGATTCCGGCGACCATGCGCGAAAGTCGGACAAATCAAGCGTCTGAATGGATTCTGTCAAATTTTTGTTACTGAGTTCGATTGTTTTGCGAAGTGTTCCGACAGTGGTAAGCGGTTTGATCGGCTGATCGGGATCAAGTGTTTTAATGTCAATTTGAACATCGGCGGTTTTTTCTTTTGTGTTATCAAAATGAGCCAATTCAAGATGGACATTGACTTTTTTTGTATCAAAATCGCCAAAACATTCGACATTGGCAAGATGAGTTTCCGGTGTTGCTTCGATTTCGATGTCGCGATAAATTCCGCCCCAAATGTGACAAGAACTAACCTGTCCGGTACGTGCCGGAATATCATTCCGAATTTGCGCAACAATCACGGTTTCTTCATTCGGTTTGACAAGATCAGTAATATCGTACCGGAATGAACCGCAATATTGTGTAACATGAGCAACCGGTTTGCCATTCACCCAAAACCAACCTTGTGCTCGAACTCCTCCGACTTTAAGCCAGATTCGTTTGTTTTTCCATTCTTGCGGAACTTGAAAATTTTTACGATACCAAGCAGAACCGATATAAATGTGTCGCAATAAACGAGGACCCTGATCCCAATGAATTTTCCAAGGTGTACTCATACCGGGTTCGCCAACACCTTGAGTTTCCCAATTACCTGGAACGTTTATTGTACGTTTATTTTGCCAAACGGTGTTTGGTTTCATCCATTCGTTTTTAACGCCAACCTTTTCGGGATCGGTTACAAATTCCCAATCGCTGCGTAACGAAATAACGGATTGGTGGGTGGAACGCAACACCGGATTCACAACCGCAAGCGAGGCTTCACGTCCAAACGGAGCATCTTCGGGGTAATGATAAGGTTCGCGTGTTATTGAGGTTGTTGGTGGTGTTGCGTTTGTTACCGAAAGGCACAACGGACATTTCGGATCCGCGCAACGAATAACATGAGCAAAAATAGTCCCGATATTTCCTGTAAGGAAAAGAATCAGGAAAACAAAATGAAAATAAATGTTATAGTTTTTCATAAAATACTAAAAGGGGTTAAGGTTAA
>JAIRTV010000135.1 GCA_031254675.1 Planctomycetaceae bacterium
CGTTTATCTGATAATATTGCGGTTGAGTCGCAAAAAAAAGCATTTGCGTCAATTATTGGAGCAAATATCAAATGGAGCATGGAAACAAATGCCGAAGAATTTGAACGCGAATTAAGAAAACTCACTGAAAACTAATAATTTTACTACTGAGAGCATTCTAAGAGATTTCGTGCCAGTCAAATGTTCGGGCAACGTCGCCACCGTCTGTTCGTAGGCAATCACGACCGTCTTGACTTTCAAAATCAATCTGACTATTTATTTTAAATGTGTCGCTTGGGGGAACGTATGTGGTTCGCATGTATTGAAAGACGGCAAGTTTTTAGAGGAGTGTTATGGTCGAAACGACCGCGTTTCTGTCAAAAATCAAATCAAATGGTTAAAACGTGAGAAGAATATTAATCTTTACTTAAATCAATTGGCTGGAATTGAGCGGGAACATTGTCGAGAGAATGGTAAAGTTCGGCAATTTCTAGGAGACGATTTTTTTTGTTGATATTTTTGGGATCATTGAGTTCGAAGCGTCCCCAAAGAATTTCGGTTTCGGAATTTGTTTGGAGACGGCAAACGATTCGCTGACCGGTTGGCGTGGCTTCGTGAGACGGAATAATTTTGACCAGTCCCAGTTTTTCCGCAACATCTTCCAGTAAACCGGCAAGTTGAGCGGCGGTGTGAACCATAGGATCGCCCCAAAGTGTTCCCGTAACACCAAGCGGCAACGAACGGATTCCGGTAATTCGCAAATAACTCGCCCGCGTCTCCGGCGCAACACTAATAAAATAATCCGTCGGTAACAATATTCCGTTCCGATCAACTGGATAAAGACCTTGCGACACCATTTCCACCAACGCCACCGGAACACGATAAACCAATTGAACTTCGGCTCCAGAAGGATAACACGTTTGAACCCGACGAACCTCTTCAACCCAAGGAGATGCCAAAAATGCTTGCGAAAGTTTTTGCGGTAATGAAACATCAAAAAGTGTGGAGTTGGTATCCAAACCGGAACTTTGCAAAATATCAGCAACAAAATCTTCGGGAACCCAAACCGGCGGAACCGTAACCAGAATCCGATCCGCCGACAAACGGTACTCCGAACGATGAATGATTTGGCTTCGGACAAAAAACCAACCCGCCACTCCAAAACCAATAAAAAATAACGCAATAAAAATAATGCCAAAAAATAACTTGCGTCTGCTACTAAACTGTTTCATGTCCCAACTAAAAAGAATTTCCAGAATATTGTCATCATAACGTTATTCAATTGCCGCCGACTTCATTTTTTCAAGACCGGTTTTGGCAACGAGAAGCGGATTTTGAGTTGCCCAATAAGCCGGGTTGAAAAGTTCCAACGACAGAAAACCCGCAAAACCAATCTCGCGAAGTGTTCGCAAAATCTGTTTGACCGGCGCAACACCATCACCCGGATAAACACGATCCTTGTCTTCGGCGTGTTCACGCGGCGGATCTGCCGGATAATCATTGACATGAAAATTGGTTAATCGTTGACCGTTCAACAACGACAGAGCCTCAAAAGAACTTCCACCACGATAAAGATGAAAAATATCAAGCAATAATTCCGCTTTGGGATGACCGGAATGAACCGCAACAGCAACCGCGTCCGCAAGACAACCCAATGTTAACGACTTTCCCCAAATTTCAAGTTGAGGCAAAACTTCTTGTTGTTCGCCGATTTCTAATATTGTTCGATAACGTTGCCCAAGAATTTTGAAATTGTCTAATCGTTGGTTGGTCGCGCCGGCAGCCGCCGCAGCGATTCTGTTACCGCCGATTTCGCGACACCATTCCATTTCTCGTTTCATTTGTTCAATGCCCTGAGTTCGAATGTTGTCGTCGTCAACACTCCAAGGAAAAAACGCAATTCCTCCCGCAACATCAAGACCATGATCTTTAATGCGTTTGCGAAGATCGGAAAGTTTCCCGCCGTTCTTTTGATAATTGTCCAACTCTTGAACCCAAGGTTCAATCGCATCGTAACCGGCTTTGGCGGCAAGATCAATTTCTTCTTCGATAGAAAGTTTAAAACCGCGAAGTGTTCCGAAATTCAGCGAATATCGGAATAATGTCGGACGATTCGGTGTCGCCACAGCAAACGGCAACGCCTCCGATAACATCATTGCGGCACTGCCGGCTAATAAGAATTGTCTGCGTGATAAATTGAACATAGCGAAATAATGAATATTAATAACAGTATTAAGACAAACATTGTTTTCGAAAAACAAAAACCCATGTTCCTTTTTTATGAATGATAATCAACCGATTCAATTGAATAATAGAATAACAAAAAAGCATCCACAAGATCGACACGATTTGATCTTGTGATCTTGCGGACACTTTAGGCGTTTCAAACGACGATAACCTCGTCGAGATAAGATTCGTGAAAAATCTCAACTCTCCTTGCAGCAAGCCTTTCGGCACGGTGCTTTTTTGGTCGCTTTTTTAGCGGCTTTTTTTGTCACCTTTTTAGCGGCTTTTTTAACAGATTTCTTCACGGCTTTCTTCACGGCTTTCTTAACAGCCTTCTTCGCAGCTTTTTTCGGCATGGTTCCATACTCCTGAAAAAAAAAGATTTAATGTCGGAACGAAGCATACAACTCCATCCCCTAAACGAAATGGGGCGCTCACTCACATTGAGTAAACAATTCTGTCCCCAAAAACAGTTTATACCATCGAAACGCGCAGAGGGAAACTCAACAAAATTCATCTTGCAAAGAAAACGTTCCTTCTTATTGGGGAAAAACATATTTTTTGAAGAAGTCGACAATTTCGGCGAGTCCCTTCGACGTTTCGCAGAGGCCTCCGTTTTACTCTTGACGATTGTTATCAAACAACACACAAGAATAACACTTCTCAAGAACAATTCCTGTCTAAAATATTAAACTCAATATTAAATACAGTATCATTCGGCTTACGACCTGTCGATAACAAAAATTAACTAAACAAGTCTTGCAATAAACATGATCTCTTTATCATAACACCGTTGACAACATCGCCCGAATAAAATTCATTCACAACAAAATATCACAAACAAGTATTTTGAGTTTGATATTTTTCTTGCTGTCGTTGTTGGTACAACTGTTCTTGATTTCTTCGATGAATATTTTCACTGCCTTCTTTTACTCTTTTTTTTATTATTATTGAGCGTTAATGGAGTGAGTTAAAATTCTTCATCGCGTCAATCACGTTCATTAAGAGGAATAGATTACTCAATTTTATAAAACCTTCAAGAGGTATTATTTAAATTTTTGAAAAAAATTTAAAATTTTTTTAATTTTTTTTGAAAACGTTCTTTAATTGTTTCATCGAATAAGCGTATTATCAAGTATATTTTTGACACGGAATTATTTGATTTCTTCTCTGTTGTCGGATGATATTTTATTGAGATTGTATAAATGTTGCGATTTGTTTTTTATTTCAAAAAATATTGTCAAATATTGAAATTATCGGTATCGGAACGAACGAAAGGACAGTTCTTGATAATTTTGATAAGCGAAATAAGCGAACAATATCGCAACAAATATAACTCCAAACCGAACCGCTAAAACAGCAAAAAGAATCGCAACCACCATCGAAAGAACCAACGAATTGGCAACTCCATTGCGTGGAGAAATAAATGAAAAAATTTCTCGCGAAATATGTCCTCCATCCATGGGATAGATTGGCAAAAGATTAAAAATCCCCCAAACAATCGAAATAGTAACAACATTCATAATGAAATTTTCAATGATTGAGTACACTGTCAATCCGCTTGAGATAAATTCGTTCTCAAAAGGTGTTCCATGAAATTGTATTGTTAAGAAGGTGAAAACAACTGCCAACAATCCCGCTAACACAAAACCGGCAAGCGGTCCCGCCGCTGAAAGGAACACTTCACAAAGTAAACCGAAAAAACCATATCGTTTTTGATGTGGAACAAACGGTACTGTCATTCCGCCCATTCCATGAAAGATAATCTGTGACGACACTCCGTACACATAACGGAACACAAAAGCATGTCCCAACTCATGAACAAGAATAGAAACAAACGCCGCCGCAATCCAAAGAACTACTTGCAGAAGAAAAAACGACATGTTGTTAATATTGTGCGGCATGCCAATCAACGCAATCACCAACCAAAATAACGGATGTATTCGTATCGGAAAACCAAGAAACTGAAAATTAATATCGTAAGATGTCGGTTGATACATAGAAAATTGTTAAAGTAGAAAGGAAAGTAAAATGTTGTTGTTAAAAATGAAAAACGCAAAATCCATTTGAGAGATTACAAAAAGTTATTTTCATTTTTATTTATTATCTATCTTTTTCTGAAAATAACAATACATAAAGAGGTATAAAGTTTAGATTTTTTGTAGATGATTATTTTTGCGGTGTTATTATTATTCTGTGGAACTTTTATTTGAAACACCAAAAAGATAGATCATCAAAAAGGGAACAATGTTTCATTGAAATATTGTGTTGATGAAAGGTTGCCTATTGGGTTGAGATTTACTCGATATCGGAACGTTTGCAACGTTCCGGCACAGAAAATGACTTCAAAATTCTTCGACAAGACGCAATTTGAGAACAATTTTCGTTTTTTGGTGAGTACCAATTGCCTTTTGGTGGGTATCAATTTCTTTTTGGTGAGTACCAATTGCCTTTTTGGTAAGTACCAATTCCTTTTTGGTAAGTACCAATTCCTTTTTGGTGAGTACCAATTCCTGTTTGGTGAGTACCAATTGCTTTTTGGTAAGTACCAATTGCCTTTTGGTGGGTACCAATTCCTGTTTGTTTAACGTTGATTATTGTCGGAGAAAAGGTTTCTGACTTTAGTTACAACGTGATAAGATTTTGTTATTGAGTTATTCTTATTCTTGACTCCTACTGGAATATCTGTTGAAATGAGATAGAATTGTGCCGCATGGAAGTTATTTTGACAGTAGAACATTTACGTAAACATTTTTCGGCAGATCCGGTGCTTGTGGATGTCTCGTTTCAACTCCGCGCTGGGGACAAAGTTGGTTTGGTCGGTCCCAACGGTTGCGGCAAAACGACATTGCTCAATATTTTGGCGGGACGGGAAGAATCCGAAAAAGGAACAATCAATAAAGCCTCAGGAACAAGTATCGGCTATCTAGAACAACGCCCCAAAATCTCTTCCAACCAAACCGTACTCGATGAAGCAAAATTGGCATTGGCTCCGCTCCTCAAAATGCAACACGAAGCGGAAATTCTCGCCAACAAATTAGCACAAACCACCAACCAAATCGAACTCATTCGATTGTCCACCCAATACGACCAAATTCACGAATCATTGCAACATCATGACGCTTATCATTTGGATTATCGTATCGAAAAGATATTGCATGGAGTTGGTTTTGCGGACGACGAATTTACGAAACCGGTTTCCGCACTCAGCGGCGGCGAAATAAATCGCTTGAATCTTGCCCAGCTCTTGCTCGAAGAACCGGATATCATGCTCCTCGATGAACCCTCCAACCACCTCGATCTGCCCGCAACCGAATGGCTCGAAAATTTTTTACATGACACAACCGCCGCCGTCATTCTTGTTTCGCATGACCGTTATTTTCTTGATCGTGTTACCAACAGAACATTGGAACTCTTTCACGGAACAGTGGACGATTATTCGGGCAATTTTTCAAAATACTCCACCCTCAAAGAAGAACGGCTAACAGTACAAACCCGAACCTACGAAAAATATAGCGAAGATGTCGAAAAAGCAAAAGAGTTTATCCGACGTAACCATTACGGCATGAAAGCCGCTCAAGCCGAAGATCGACGAAAAAAATTGGAACGACTACTGGAAACTCCCGCCAGCCCACCACGAAAAATTGAAACTCCTCCCATGCATTTCAATAAACCAAGTCGAACCGGCGATATTGTATTTCGTTGCGAAAAACTTTCCAAAGGGTTTGTTCAAGGAAAACCGTTGTTTCAAGATTTAACATTCGCCATCGAACGCGGACAACGTTGGGCAATTTTAGGTCCCAACGGTTGCGGTAAAACAACATTGCTCCGATGTTTGTTGAACGAAATCACTCCCGATTCCGGTCAATCTTTTCACGGGCAAGGTCTCAAAATTGGTTACTTCGATCAACAATTACACGTGCTGGACGATTCAATGCAAGTCGTGGACGCAATACGTCCCGTCAATAAAAAAATATTCGAAGAACCGGCTCGTCGAAGTTTGTTGGGATTATTCGGATTAACAGGCGATCAACAATTGCAAACAGTAGCGAGTTTGAGCGGCGGTCAACGTTGCCGAGCCGCTCTTGCCAAATTGTCCGCCGAAGATGCCAACGTTCTGATTCTTGACGAACCAACCAATCATCTTGACCTCTGGGCAAGAGCCGCATTGGAAAAAGCAATTCGTGATTTTGAAGGAACTGTGTTGTTTATTTCGCATGATCGGTATTTTGTTGATCGTGTTGCCGACCACTTGCTGATCATTCAACCCAACGCAAGATTCAAAACTCTCGAAGGGAATTATTCGACATTTCGGTACATGGTTTCCAAAGGATTGATGGCTGACCCGTTTTTGACGGACGCTTATTTGGACAGAAAAGCAGCGGCGGGTGTTGGCAAATCGATGGTGTCCGCAATCAAGCAGAACCCCAATCGCCATCACAAAGAACCACTCCAAAAAGAAGAACATTGGAAAAACCAACAGAGAAATCAACAGCAAAATCAACCAGGCAAAACGACCAAAACAATTCCATTGGATAGTACGCAAACCAAAAAAGATAAAAAAGTACGTAAATTTCCTTTCCGAAAAATTCACGAGATCGAAGAAGAAATTTTCGCGCGCGAAACACAAATTATGGCGTGGAATGAAGATTTATTACGTCCTGAAATTGTCCGCGACGGAGAACGTACCAAAGCAATTCATCTTGAAATTAAAGCGGAACAAGAAAAGATTGCCACGCTCTACGAACATTGGGAAGAAGCAAACGAATTGAATTGGTAACGAGATTGAATTGGTAACGGAGCGTGTCTGAAACGGTGATGGCGTAACTTGGTGATGACTTTTCGTCAAAAAAATGTTGCAAGATTTTCCAACACACCGAACACCAAACAAAAATGTGATTTACGTGGGAATGCGTATTATTTTATGACATTATTTGAAGCAGAAGAAAAAGAAAATCGCCGGAAAGCAGAACCGCTTGCCGTGCGAATGCGTCCACAAATATTGGAGGAATTTATTGGTCAGGATCATTTTCTTGGCGAAGGGAAATTGCTTCGGCGACTTCTTCAAGCAGATCGTCTTGGTTCGGTGATTTTTCACGGACCGCCGGGAACCGGAAAAACAACTCTTGCGTACATTCTCGCTCGGTCAAGCCGCAGCACGTTTCGCCAACTCAGCGCCGTGTCCGACGGCGTAAAACAACTCCGCGAAATTCTCGCCGAAGCCGAAAATCGACTCTCAACCCAACAACAAAAAACATTGTTATTCATCGACGAAATTCACCGTTTCAATAAAGCACAACAAGATGTTTTGTTACCGGAAGTCGAAAACGGTGTTGTTATTCTCGTCGGCGCAACAACCGAAAATCCCTTTTTCACCATCAATAACGCCCTTATCAGTCGAAGTCGGATTTTTCAGTTCGAACCGTTGACAACAGAACAGATTAAAATTTTACTGGTTCGCTCGGCAACAGATCGCGAACGCGGTTTGGGAAAATATCCAATTCATCTGCACGAAAATGCTCTTGATTTTCTCGCCGAAATTTGTGACGGCGACGCCCGACGTGCTATTTCCGCACTGGAAATCGGCGTGTTGTCCAGCGAAGAACGTCCCATTGAATTTACACGGGAATTGGCGTCGGAATCCGTACAAAAAAAAGCAATCGCCTACGACCGCAACGGCGATTCGCATTACGATACAATTAGTGCGTTGATAAAAAGTATTCGCGGAAGTGATCCCGATGCGGCAATTTATTGGTTGGCTAAAATGTTGGTGGGCGGTGAAGATGTTCGCTTTTTGGCGCGGCGGCTCGTGATTTTATCAAGCGAAGATGTTGGCAATGCCGATCCGGCTGCATTGCCGCTCGCGGTGGCAACCGCCCAAGCTTGCGAAATGATCGGGCTTCCCGAATGTCAATTGAATTTAGCGCAAACAGTTATTTATCTGGCGTGTGCCCCCAAATCAAACTCCGCAACCAACGCCATTTACGAAGCCAAACATGATGTGCAAGAAGGTCGTCTCATTCCGGTACCGCGACATCTTCGCGATTCTCATTACAAAGGTTCGCAAACATTGGGGCATGTCGGTTATCAATACGCTCACGATTTTGAGAACGGAATTGTTGCCCAAGATTATTTGGGTATTGACAAAGAATATTATCGTCCAACATCACGCGGATTCGAAACAGAAATCGCCAAACGCCTTGAAGTTATTAAAACAATTTTGCACCAACCGGAACAATAAAACGAAAATTGCTTCTCACAACTCATAACATCCCTTAGTTTGGGGATTGTTTTAACGTTTTTGTTTTTGTTTTATTGCCGTGAACAATTCCTAACATTTTTTCTAACTAAAAATAATCTGATGCTTTCCCGTGAAGACATTGCCTTTATGTATCTCGAACAACTTCCGTTTGAGCCGTATCCGTTTCAGGAAGAAGCCATACTTGGTTGGTTTTCGTCGGAACAAGGTGCGTTGGTTTGCGCTCCAACCGGAATGGGGAAAACATTGATTGCCGAAGCAGGAATTTATGAGGCAATGAAAACCGGCAAAAAAGCGTATTACACCACGCCGTTAATTGCGTTAACAGAACAAAAATATCGTGAAATTCAAGCCGCTCTGGAACGTTGGGGATACAGTAAACATTATGTCGGTCTCGTAACAGGAAATCGACGGGAAAATCCTGATGCTCCTATTCTTGTTGTTGTTGCGGAAATTCTTTTTAATCGATTGTTGACGGCACAAAGTAACACAAATACATTCCATTTCGATGATGTTACAACAGTGGTGATGGACGAATTTCATAATTTTGCCGATGCAGAACGTGGAATGGTTTGGGAGTTTACGCTGAATTTGCTTCCAAAACATGTTCGGACATTGTTAATTTCCGCAACAGTTGGCAATGCTTATGATTTTGTTGCGTGGCTTCGGGATCATGTTCAACGACGTTTGACGTTGATTGAATCGTTTGAACGTAAAGTTCCGTTGACCTATCAATGGATTGGCGATCAATTGCTCACCGAACAACTCGAACTCATGACACACGGCGATGAGGAATCACGTTTAACACCAACGTTGGTTTTCTGTTTCGACCGGAATGAATGTTGGAACATTGCCGATCAAGTTCGCGGGCGCGATCTGATAACACCTGATCGTCAAAAAATTATTACGCAAAATATCGAATGTTACGATTGGAAAGAAGGAGCAGGACCGCATTTGAAACAATTGTTACTTCGCGGCGTTGGAATCCATCACGCCGGAGTGTTACCGAAATATCGGCGAATTGTTGAGGATTTATTTCAACAAAAATTATTATCAATTTGTGTTTGTACGGAAACACTCGCAGCCGGAATCAATTTACCGGCGCGGTCGGTGGTGTTGCCGAGTATTCTGAAAGGCAAACCGGGTGAAAAGAAATTAATCGAATCAAGTTCTGCGCATCAAATTTTCGGTAGAGCGGGAAGACCACAATATGATCATCATGGTTTTGTTTTTGCGTTGGCGCATGAGGATGATGTGAAAATTGGACGTTGGAAAAAGAAATACGACCAGATTCCCGAAGACACCAAAGACCCGAAGTTGCGTGAAATGAAGAAAAAACTGAAAAAAAAGGCGCCAACACGACGAACCACCGAACAATACTGGACAGAAGAACAATTTTTGAAACTCAAAGAAATGCCGGCGGGAAAACTGGCAAGTCGCGGCGTGATTCCGTGGCGGTTTTTAGCGCACATTATTTCGTTAGACCACAACATTGATCCGATACGAAAAATAGTCGGACAACGATTAATGAGTGAAAAATGGGTGAAGGAAGGTCAGAAAAAACTTGATGAAATGCTTTTAACACTTGCCAACTCAGGATTTATCAAACTTGAAAAAAAGAACGAAAATATTATCGAACCGATTTCAACAGATTCAACAGAGCCAACGGATTTCAATTTCAGTTTCGCTTATCCGACGGAACGTTTGGCGGAGTTGGCGAAATTTCGTGGGGTTCATCCGCTTTACGGAATTTTTTTATTGCAACATTTAGGTTTGGCGGATCGGGCGGAGCGTCTTCAGGCGTTTGAGAGTTTGCTGGAACTTCCGCCGTCTATTGGACCGAGTGTTCGCGTGCCGAAACAAGATATTTTGCCGAATGGTACATTATCAACAGAACGGTTGGATTCAATGCTTCTTTCGTTGGGGCTTGCTGTTACTGATGAACTTGTTCCGAAAACAGAAGCGGAGGAAGAGGAAGAACATGAAAAACGTCGACATTTTGGAGGGTGGGCGGAAGAACGATTTTATGTTATTCCATTGGCGGAAAAACTACGGCGGCTTTTTGAGTACGAATATCCAACGGTTGACGTTCGTATCAATCCGGTTTGGGCGGCGGGAGAAATTTTGCTCGAATTTAAGGGCGATTTCAATAAATATATTGTTTCGCGGGCGATTCAAAAACAAGAAGGTGTTATTTTCCGGCATCTTCTCCGGTTAATTTTGTTACTGGAAGAATTTATCGAGATGACGCCGATTGATGGTTCACCGGACGATTGGAAAGCCGACTTAAAAGAGATGGCAGAAACATTAGTTGCGTGTTGTATAAAAGTTGATCCGCAAAGCACTGAAGAAACGCTTGAACACGCCAAAGAAAACGACATTGATGAAATGATATAAATCTATTTTATTTCGACAATGGCAATGTGGTTTGTTTGATGTTGATGCTGGAGAAACGCAATTTTGGAACCATCCGGCGAAAACACCACCGCGTGCGGTAACGGTAAATCTGTTTCATTTGTTTCGTTAATTTTTGGTGTGAGGCGAACTGTTTCGGTTTCTGTACTGATACAAACGGAATTGTCCATAACATGAGCGATATTTTTGCCGTCGGGACTCCACGTGAACGCCGAACGAATATCGTGAACACCATGCGTCCATTGACGCGGCGAACCGCCGTTGGGAGAAATCGTCCAGATTTGGACAATTCCCGCTTCATCGCGCATAAGAAACGCAATCTTCGACCCATCCGGCGAACTGCGAACCCAATGTCGTACGCCTTGAACTCCGGGAAAACGTTGATTTGTGGTGTAAGTGAGACGACGTTGCGTTATTCCGCGTGGCGGCGCCGGACGACGTGTTGGCGTTCCCTCCAACGGCGAATCACCCGTAACAGAAAAATCTTCCACCCGATCAGGAAGATCAATCAAGAAAATTTCAGTAACAACTTGATTTTTGTTAACAATAACATCGCCGAGAAACGCAATTGCTTTTTTCTGTTGTGAACCATCCGGTTTCGTGTAACCGTTCACACCAACCCATCCTTCTTCATAGGCTTTTTGAATTTCGTTACTATCCGGTTGGGGATGATTGACTGTTTGCGAAACGAGAACAGAAAAATAGGAGCCGTCGTGATTTCGCGAATGATTCCGGTTGACGTGGACGGGACACAGTGGAACCGCAACACCAATATTTCGCTGATCAAAATCATGCGGTGGAGCATTCTCTTTTTTGTCTAATAAATGGAGCAGATGATCGTTGTACGTAAAACTAACCCATTGACCATCACCGCTAAAAACATGAACATGAGAACCGCCACGCAACGCCCCCGACATCAATGGCGGAACAATATTGCAAGCGTCTAATATTTCCGTTTGACCGTTTGGAGCGAGAATCATTCCGTAACGATGTTGAAACGAATAACTCCAATAAGCGTCGGGATATTCGGGACTGTGAATGAAAATAATTTTGTTCTCAACCGGTGAACAGGTAACAACACCGCAACAAGCTTCATTTTTTGATTCGTACAATGTTTCGGTTTTTCCTGATTCGAGACAGAGTTTTTCGATACGGTTTCCATCAAAGACCGACGCCTCTTTACCGCTTCGAATATCATAAAACAAAAATTGGCTGTCCGGCGACCAACAATTAATGTTTGTTAATTGGCTGGCGACATTTTGTATGATTTTTGGTTTCATTGTTTATTATTTTATTCGGTGTATTTCGGTATATTATGGTATGATCTTTTTCCGAATTTCTTTAACGCGAGCCGATGCGGTGCGTGCGGAATCAGTAATTGCCGACCAATTTTCGGTTTGTAACAAATTGGAAGTGACAATCCAAGAACCGCCAACAGCTAAAGTTGCTGTTTCTTGAAGATAATTGTTCATATTTTGGAGATTGATTCCGCCGAGTGGTAGGAATTTCACGCCGAGATGGGCGTAGGGCGTGTAAATGCTTTTCATAAAAGTAACACCGCCGGACGGTTCGGCGGGGAAGAATTTCATTTCGCGGCAACCGAGTTCCAATCCTAATTCCAATTCCGAAGGAGTTGTGATTCCCGGTGCAAACGGCAATCCTTTATCTTGGGCGGTTTTCACAATTCGTTCTGAAATTCCTGGTGCGACACCGAAATGTCCACCGGCGGCGAGACTTTCTTCAACTTGTTGTGGTGACAAAATTGTTCCGACTCCGGCTAATATTTCGGGGACTTCTGTTGTGATTCGGTGGAGAGATTCGATTGCTTGCGGGGTTCGCAAGGTGAGTTCGATCACATCAATTCCGCCCGCTAATAATGCTTGTGCTGCTGGAACGGCGTGGAGTGGATTTTCAACGGTCATGCACGCAATGACTCCGCTGTTGAAAAAACGTTTGAGAATGGATTCAGGAAAGCAAGAGTTGATCATATTTCAAATTATTGAGTTAAATTATTGAGTTAAATAAAGGTAAATCGTTTTGGTATGATTTCCAAACGGATGAGTTGGTGTAGCATAAATGTATCTAGCATAAATGTCAAGCACTCTTTTTGAATTTTCGCAATATTTCTTTTCAGGTGGGCAACCTTATAGTTAATAGTTAGTAGTGAATAGTGAATAATTCGCAAGCGGAATGATTACCATTTTGGCAATAATTCCGCTTGCGGCATTTCAACTATTCACTACTAACTATTAACTAATAACTGCAAGGTGGGTGATGTTTTGCCGAAAGAAGGTGGGTGATGTTTCGCCGAAGGGTTTTCACCCACCATCACGTCGGCGATAGCCGACTTGCCTCTGTTTTCGGACGGCAATTTGTGTTACCGAGCGGTTTGGAATCTGATTGCCAGCCGAACACACATTCGAGTCGGCTATCGCCGACGCGACCTTTCGGCGAAAGGTCGCCCACCTAAGATTGTCTGCGGATGTTTCTCTTTTAACGAAAGTTCCACCAAATTACCAAAAATTTCTTAAAAAGAAAAAAGTTCCTCTTGACATTTTATTC
>JAIRTV010000139.1 GCA_031254675.1 Planctomycetaceae bacterium
CGATACTTGGACGTTGGCTTGAATGTGATACGGAGAACGAATGTTTCGTCGGCAATGACGACGCCTACAAATTCGCACGTGGTTCCTACCGAAAACCGTATCTCATACCAAATTTATAACGTGTTCGGTGTCCTAATTGCCTCTTGTATGTTTATATTGTTTGAGCATTTAAAAATACCCAAACAATATAAACATACAAGAGGCAAGTTGGCTATCATCAACGCAACCTTTTGCCCATCTTGCAGTAGAGAGTCGATAGTGAATAGTGTCGCAAGCGGAATTTTCGATCTTTTCGTTTAATTAAGAGATTGAACACGGAAAACATGGCATTTTTCTCTTTTTCCGTGACTTCCGTGTCGTCTGGATTCAACAAAAATAAAGAACTTAACACTTACATTTAAATGAATTGCCAAGTGATCTATTGCGAAATCATACAGATTGTGACGCTTGTAAGAATTTAGCGAACTCGTCTTGTACCGATCAGCGATTATAGTCGGAATATTCTGTTGACACAGTATTCGGGACGGTGAACTGTCGCAATAAATCATAGAATGCTAAAAAACTCGGCGATTGGTTCGCCTCTACCTTCATGTATTGACCAATATTGTCCGCCCATCGACATTTTTCACATCCAATTTGCGGATAACCAATCGCTGCAAGACGTTCCGAACCGCCACGGAAAATGGCATCCGCCAACCATTCCCATGTTCCGCAAATCGAATCCTGTTGATAATTCTTCAGCACAAACTCATTCGCAAACGGATAAGCTCGGCGAACAGCTGCCAAATCGCCCAACAACCACGCTTCAACCTCCTCAACCGCCAACCGAATACCTCCAACCGGAATAGGATCACATTGCGAAAAAAGAGACTCCAACTGATGATAAAAAGTTCGGTAATCACGGTAGTCAAGATCAACCACAATAATCACAATTCCATTTTTACGCGGTAACGATTTCCCATAAGCCTTCAATTGAATAGCCACTGTCTGGAACAAAATCGTGTCCCATGGCAACGTTTTAGCAAGATGGCGAGGCATTTGTGCCATCATTCGGTATTTCAAACCCTGAATATTGACAATCCGATATTTGTTTGGTTTACCTTTGGGACCCAGAATTTGAGGAACAAGATGTTCCAACAGCAATTTACCAGACGCATCCTCAACAAGTATTTCAAAATACACAATAATTCCGTTTGGTTAAATCTGTTTATTCGTAATGATTCCGTGAGATTTTTGCTCCAAGTTTAGTCAACATGAAGTTGCAGGCAACTACAACCGGTGTGATTTTGCGATCTATTGATACTTTCCGGCATAAACCGATTGCGATTCGGCGGGAACAGATTGGGGCGCCGAATCGTCAACAATTTGCGTCATTAACTGCGATGAACTCACCGCCCATGTCTCCGGTTCGGCAACACTAATACTAACAACTCCAGAAGTATCAACCGTTTTCGCCAAATGACTTTTCGATTCCAGATTTTGAAAAATCGTCTCGCCTGTCGCCGCAATATCTGCAGGAATATCAGTTGTTGTCGCGTTTGTCGTTATCGTGTTCGCTGCCGTCGTGTCGCCAACCGTCCAACCATTTTCTGTTGTCGTGGACGGAATCGTTTCAGGGACAATAGCAGCAGTGGGAAGAGTTGCGGAAGTTGGAAACAGAGTTGCGCCGCCGGAATTGTTGATTGAACCATAACTCCCACTCGGTGCGGTTGCAGCCGGAACTGGCGAAGAAGGAACCGTACCGGAAGGCAATGGCACATTAGCCGGAATCGACTGATCGTGTCCTGCCGGATAGGTTGTTGCCGGCAATTGCGGAACGTAAGTGCTTGGCGTTTGACCAAGATACGCCGCCTGATGGGAAAAAGTCGCCGGCGGCGGCGCCGTCTGGCGATGCAACGCAAACGGATTAGAAAGTTGATTGTTTTCGCGGCTTTTGCAACCAACAAACAAAACTCCAAAAAAGAACACCAAAATCATAAATCGAAACAATCTTGTACCGTTTTTCATAACCACTCAACTCAAAAAATATTGTTGAAAAATATTGTTAAAACTCCGAAACAGAAATAATCAATAAATGACGATACTTCCTTATTTTTCCTCTATCGCGAACTGTAGCGAATGCGAATAAACAAGTCCAGAGCATTTTATGAAATTTTACTCATGATCCAATCAATGACCAAATAGAGTTTAACCCATAAATTGCAGCAGTGTCGCCTCAAACATCAATTTGGTAAAAAATTATGGTTGAGTAAAAATTACGGGCGAAAACTTGTCGGTAGTTTTCTTTCCCCCCCTTGTCGGAACGAAATCCAACAGGATAATGTTTGCTCTGTTTTTACTTTGAGTTTTACTTGAAGTTTTTATCTCAAATTTTTACGTCGATTACCTGATTTCTTTAACCTTTGACAAGGAGAAAACCGTGTACGAGTCGATTGCTGTTGTGGGTGCTACGGGGGCAGTGGGAACAATTATACTTGACCTTTTGGAACAACGGAATTTTCCGTTTCAAACGATTAAATTTCTCGCCTCCAAACGCAGCGCCGGTAAAGAAATCAAATTTCGAGGCGAAACTTACACAATTGAAGAACTCATTCCGGATTCTTTTGTTGGTGTCCAACTTGCTATTGCCAGCACACCAGACGAAACCGCACGCGATTTCGTACCGGAAGCCGTCAAACGTGGAACACTCGTGATCGACGAAAGCGGATACTGGCGAATGGATCCCGATGTGCCGCTCGTCATTCCCGAAGTCAACGCCGCTAGTTGCAAAAACGCCAAAAAAGGAATCATTTCAAGTCCAAATTGTTCCACAACACAACTCGTTGTCGCTGTTAAACCGTTACATGATTTTGGCAACGTGAAACGAATTGTTGTGAGTACGTATCAGGCGGTGAGCGGTGCCGGATTGGTCGGAACTCGCGATCTCGAAGGAGGAACTCAAGCCGCTCTCGAAGGCAACAATTATCAGTACGAATGCTTTCCGCATCCAATTGCGTTCAACTGTATTCCGCAAATTGGTTCTGTTAAGGAAAAAGGTTACACTTCCGAAGAGTTAAAACTTCTTTACGAAACACGGAAAATTTTAGGTGATGATTCGATTAAGGTTTGTCCGACAGCGGTTCGGGTTCCGGTTGCGAATTGTCATAGTGAAAGTATTCTGGTCGAAACAGAAAAAAAAATCACCGCCGAAAAAGCACGCGAACTGTTCGCCAAAATGGAAGGTGTGATCGTCATGGATGACGTTTCGAAAAAAGAATATCCGTTGCCCAATCTTTGTACGGGACGCGATGAAGTTTTTGTTGGTCGGATTCGCGAAGATTTGTCGTTAGACAATGGTCTTGCGTTTTGGTGTGTCAGCGATAATCTCCGCAAAGGCGCCGCAACAAATGCCGTACAAATTGCCGAATATCTACAACGCCATTCCTAATACCATAAATCATAACTTCCTCCACTTCAAAATTCGGTTTTTGAACACGGAAAAAAATATATCAAAATTCCGCGTCGTCCACAATTTCCGTGTTCAATTGATTTCTTGAGAAAAGGATTGCGATGTAAACGTAATCCTCTGGCAAGTAGAAAACGGTAAGAACTTTCTGCAAACCTAAATAGCCAATAATTGGAAAGTCACCGTTATAATTGCAGCCAGGAACAAGCGATTTATCGGCGTTGAACAGCCGTGGTCAATATGTGTCAAGGTTACCGGAAAAGTGAACACTTTCCAACGGCTCAATAAATTCGCGTTTTCCTAAATGGGTACAAATCGCGTAAGCGTTCGCGCACATACATAAAATAACGTGAACGGTTACGGATTAGGATACATTTCAACCGGCGTTCCTACTGGAATATCCAATAATTCCGGAGTAAAAAGTTTAGGGTCAAGCGGTTCGTTAATTGAATAAACGGTAATCGTGTAATCTGTTTTTCGAAATAATTCTCCATTCTCTAACCGTTGTACTGTCGCTTTAACCGGAACCCATAAATCCGTGTCTTTATATCGACGTACTTCAACAGTGGTACTATCAAA
>JAIRTV010000175.1 GCA_031254675.1 Planctomycetaceae bacterium
AATCGACCATCACGAAATGGACCACGATATTTTTTCATATCGGTTTCGCCGTCATTCATAATGGAATCGCCATTAGAAGCATGATAGCTCAATCGGCTATGAGCATTGGCGTCCGTAGCCTGGCCAACACTATCAGATGGGCAAATCAATGCAGACATTTTAACTCTTAAAGCTGCAGTGTTTGCCCATGGAGAGGCATTAACAGTAGTATCCAAATATTGAACAACATTGTCGAAAACACTTTGTTGTTCGAGAAAAGGGAGAATCTGTACAACATACCCCCAACGTCGAAGTTGTTGTACTGGTACGCCATCTGTTCCCACTGAACCGGTTTTTTTAGCACCGGCGATGGCTTGAGGAATCATTTGAGCAGAAGGCCAAAGGTTGCTTGTGTCGTGATGATTATGGCAGGCAATTGCCATCTGTTTCAATTTATTGGTACATTGCATTCGTCTTGCTGCTTCCCTCGCAGCTTGAACGGCTGGTAACAGTAATGCAATTAACACGCCGATAATTGCAATGACCACAAGAAGTTCGACCAACGTAAAGCCGAATCGCAAAGAAGGTGAAAGAGTTGAGAATTTTGCGGAAAAATGCCGAAAAACCGAACTCTCTCCACTATCCGTTCTCCACTTTTCACTCCATATAGCCCCCCCCCCCCTGGTTTGTGCAATTTATCCATTTTAACATTTGGCTTTTCACTAAAAAAATTGCGAAAAAACCAATCACGCTTTTAACGAAGTTTTCCATCGTTATTCTCCTTATTTTACAAGGTTTTGCCGAAACAATTGTGATACGCTTGCCGAAAAACAACACGGCAAAAAATACGCAACACAATCGGCTAAGTTTCATAGTTTATGTTAAACAGAAAAAAATGTCAAGCGGAACTTTTGACTTTTTAAAAATATTGGTTGGTTTCAGTAGAATTGAACATAATTTGAACACGATAATGTATCAATGGAATTTTTATTTGAAATTTCCACAAAATCACCCTTCAAAAAAAATATCTACAGATTTTTTTCACTTGGCGTAGATCATTTTTGGAAAATCCTCCAAAACAACTTGCCAAAACAACTTGCCAAAATAATCAGCGAAAATCAGAGCGATTTGCGGATAATTTTTTTTGTTGACTACTAAACTTTTGCGGTCAAACCAAAATTTTCTCGAATAATTGCGATCAATTGAATAAAATTCGATTAGGTGTGTTGCTTTCATGTTCGAAAAAAATATAATTTACTGGAAAGGATTTTGAGGCACATACAGATTGATTGGGCATTATTGAATATTCTGGAGATTTTCTTCTATCTTCGAACTCTTATCATGTCCGTTGTGGACTGAACAGGTTCGGGAACACACAAAATTATGCAAGTATTGATTGTTGACGACAGTAAACTCGCCTTAACGGCACTAACAGGGCTTTTAACAAACGCCGGTTATGAAGTTTTGACCGCAATGAATGGTCAAGAAGGTTTGCGTGTCCTTGAGGGAAGTACCTGTCGCATGGTCATCTCGGACTGGGAAATGCCGGTAATGAACGGTTTGGAATTTTGTCGAGCGGTTCGCGCCGAAGAATTTACCGGTTACGTTTATTTTTTATTGCTGACTTCACACGGAGCGTTGGACGAAATGGTTCAAGGGCTTTCCGCTGGAGCCGACGATTTCATCGCCAAACCCTACAACCCCAATGAAGTTTTAGCACGTCTTCGCGCCGGTGAACGGATTCTTTCGCTGGAAACCCGTGATGTTGCTATTTTTGCGTTGGCAAAACTCGCCGAATCACGCGATGTCGATACCGGCGCCCATTTGGAACGTGTCCAATATTATTGTCGGGCATTATCGCAACACATGGCAACACTCGAAAAATATCAGGAAGTCATCGATCCCGAATTTATACGCTTAATGTTTCAAACTAGTCCGCTTCATGATATTGGAAAAGTTGGAATTCCTGATTCGGTTCTGCTGAAACCGGGCAGACTCGATCCGCAAGAATTCGAAATTATGAAAACGCACACCACAATCGCCGCACAAACACTTGACGCTGCACTCAGTAAATTTCCCGGTGTTTCCTTTCTCAAAATGGCACGCGATATCGCCGCCACTCATCACGAAAAATATGACGGCACCGGCTATCCTCGCGGTTTGAAAGGAGAAGAAATTCCACTTTGCGGACGAATTATTGCGTTAGCCGATGTTTACGACGCTCTGATTTCCAAACGTGTGTACAAACAAGCTTTCACACACGATTCGGCAAAATCAGTTATTCTGGATGGTTGCAATAAACATTTCGACCCTGATGTTGTCGAATGTTTTTTAGCACGCGAAGATCAATTTATTAGTATTCGTAAACGCTTTTCCGAAGAGGATGACGAATAAGAAAAATTCTGTTACTTTGAAGTAAAACATTTTGTCGATTCACGATTGACGACGAACGATTCATTACTCTAACTATTCACTCCAAACATGTTGATTGTTCCGGCGAAATCATGGTTTCAACAGAAAGCGTTTCTTGATTTTCCGCAGAAATTGTATCGACACGACCCGTATTGGATTCCGCAATTTCGTCTTGAACAAAGCGGGCTTGTCGGGTTCAAATTGTTTGGTCACAAAGATCCGTTTTACGAACACAACGAAGGTCAAGCATTTCTCGCGGTTGATGGTAACAACGTTTTAGGACGGATTTGTGCCGTTTTGAATCGCGGACATCTTGAGCGTTACCATGATGGAGTTGGTTTTTTCGGATTCTTTGATTGTGTTCAAGATGTTGGAGTTGCGGGCGAACTCTTTACTGCTGCCGCAAACTGGTTGCGTGAACGAAATTGTACAATTATTCGCGGACCGGTTAATCCGTCGTTGAATCATACGCTTGGTCTATTGATTGACGGGTTTACGAGTTCGCCAATGTTTATGATGACCTATAATTTTCCTTATTACGAAAAATTACTCGAAGACAACGGGTTTCGAAAATCACAAGATTTGTATGCGTATTGGGGGGAAATTGGGATGTTGCCGAAAGTCAACGCCAAATTGCAACCTATTTGTAATCAAATTAAAGAGCGAACCGGAGCCGTATTGCGTTCTGTCAATACAAAACGATTTCAAGAAGATGTCGAACATTTTCTCAATATCTACAATCGGGCATTGACGAATACATGGGGATTTGTCCCGATGTCGAAAAAGGAAATTAAAGAGATGGCGTTTTTTCTCAAATATTTAATTGTTCCCGAATTGACCACCGCTGTGGAATTAGACGGAAAAATGGTTGGAGCCTCGTTTGCGTTGCCCGATTACAACCCAAGAATCAAAGCAATTGGCGGAAAAATCACACCGTTTCGTCTTTTCAAATTGTTACGACATAAAGAGCGGATCAAATCGATTCGGATTCTCAGTACCAATGTGTTGCCGGAATATCAGATGCAAGGTCTTGGAATGCTGTTGATGAATGCTCTTGTGCCGAAGGTGTTACAAAGTGGAATTTGTGATGCGGAATTTTCGTGGGTGCTTGAATCCAATTCTTTTTCTCGCGGCGCTCTCGAAAAAGGTGGTGCAATCTGCACAAAAACATATCGTATCTACGACAAATTGATCGCAAACAGCGATGAATGAAAAATCAGAAAGATTGCAAATCGTTTGTGATTTGTCTTTCGGTGTTTCGCATCAAAATTCCACTGATAGATCACAATAATAGTAATTTTTTCTTGCGGTGTTTATAGGTTGGTGTATTTTCCGAACAAATTATTCCAACCGGATACTTTCCAACTCCACCGTAACACCGGACGACGCAACCGGATCAAGACGAAGTTCCGTAATACGACCGTTCCAGTTCGCGTTTTTGGACAAATCAAGCAAATAATCCGTAACAGATTCGGAAGGCAACACCGTTGCCTTAACACAAGCGGCTTCACTAAAATCTTTGATTGTTTCCGTTTTCCAGAACAATTGAAGATGTTCGTTTTTGGTCGAGGTTGTTTTGAGCCGAATAATTGCGTTGCGGAAATTCGCTGCCGGAGTTCGTTTTTGCGACACATGAATCGCCGGATCGTTGCTTGTTGTTTCGAATTGAAGACGGTTATTTTCAATACGAAAATCCTTGACATTCATCATCGGTCGCCAACTTTGATAATTGTTTTCGATACGACTTGCCGGATTATCGTTTATAAAATTCCACGATGTCCGGTTGTCAAACAGTTGTTGCGGCAGGTCATAAGGTCCCAACCCAATGTCCGACGGAAGCAAATCATCGTGTTGCTCGGGAGCATCGGAAAAAACTCGCCGAACCGCATCAAGATAATCGAAACCATATTCCCGATACGGAGCAATATAATGCCCCTCACTCCATTCATTCCAATTATCGAGAATGATCATTTGACTACCAAGTTCGTCTTTGGGAATATTCGTCTCGATAAACTCTTTGCCTTTTCGGAGCAACGTTTCAAAATCGGCAGGCGGAAGTTTCCAGATCGAACCTTCGTCCCGCCAACCACTCCACGCTTGAGATAACGTAACAACTTGTGGAATAATATCACGCATCGCTTGCGTTTTCTGAATATAATTCAATTGCGTTTCGATAACAACATCCGGCGCCGGACTGTTCGGAACATACCAGCAATAAGCAAATGTATAATCCAATCCCATATTTTTGTATCGTTTAAGAACATTCGGATCGGTTCCGCGATATTCGCCCAAAAGATACAAACCATCAAAACCCGCTTTTTGGCAACCCGCACGCATCAGATCAAATGCGGCTTTGGCTTTGTCGTCGCCGCCAAGATCAAAGGAAACAACTTCCGGTCGATAAATAAACAAAACCGGTTTGTTGTCAATTTTGAGATAATTGTTACGTTTGAAAAATTTTTCAATCCAATACGGCAAAAGATTTTCCATAAGGTCTTTTTCATCGGCAATACCGGAATGTCCTTTCGATTGGTTTTCCCACATAATCGTAAATTTCATCAGATCACCGTATTTCGACTGAAACAACGCTTCATCGAACACACTTTTTTCAAATTTCGTTTCAACAGCTTTACCTTGACTTGTCCGATACCAACAATAGATAAAAAATGAAACACCATGTTCGATTGCCCATTTTGTTTCCCAATCGGCAATTTCAGGATTGTCCTGAGAATAAATTCCAAGAGCCGGAGTCCGTTCTTGATGTTTGTTGACAACTTGAGTCCAAAGGTTCGCGTGTTCTGTCTCCCAAAGCGGACAATTATGAGCGCCAATAAGAATTTTTGTTTGAACCGGTTTCGGAGTCGGAATCGAATTGAGTTTTTCGAGTGGGCGTGGCGGCAAGACAATTTGCGAAACGGTTACTTTTTGTACGGTTTTGTCACCAACCAAAAGTTCCAGAGTGAAATCTTTTTGCCCCGAAACGGCACTAACAACTTCCCAACTATGTTTCGGAAAACCGTCGCTGGATTTTGTGATTTCGGTTTCTTTGCACTGTGTTCCGTCGTTCGGAACGATCAATCGGCAACGATATTCCGTTTTCGCAACATTTTCGATGATCGCCGTAAAATGGAACGGACGTTCCGCTCGAATAATTGGGCAATCCGATTGAAAACTGTTTTCCCGAATCGTGAGTTCTTCCGCAAAAATAACGTGAACAGAAAGAGAAAACAGTACTACCAAAAAAATAAATAATTGTTTTGTCATTGTTTTTTAAATTTGTAAAAAG
>JAIRTV010000182.1 GCA_031254675.1 Planctomycetaceae bacterium
TAAACTTTAGGTAAAATCAGAAAAAACGTTAAATTTTATCTATTCTATTTAATGGGCAAACTCAAAATAACCGATATAAACGGTAAAACATTCGTCCCATTTCTCTCGAATTGTCTCAAAGATTCCTAAAAGTCCCGTGTAGAGACTTCAAGGAACAAATGAAACATAAAAAGATAAATAAAAGTAAATTTTGGAATGATTCAAATAATTCAATGGACTTTGTGATAAAAATAAAAAAAATTATATCACTACAAAATTCTACGGAATTATTGCATCATTTTTACTTTTAGAAATGCTTAACCTGTTCGTTAAAAATTTGTTGTAACTAATTAAACAATGCCCTTTCAAACGATTTACACATCAGGAACAGGCATGTTGGGCATGGAGAAAAAGCTCAACACGATTGCCAATAACCTGTCAAACCTCGAAACAACCGCGTACAAAAAACAACGTTGTAACTTCGAAGATTTATATTACGATAATTTACGTTATCCGGGTTCGCAGGATATAAACGATGAATTTACCGCAACAGGTATTGCTATCGGAGTGGGAACTCGTGTAACAAGTGTTCAGTCGATTTTTTCTGAAGGTTCTTTGACAGAAACAGGAAGAGACCTTGATGTTGCGATTACCGGCGATGGTTTTTTTCAGTGTACTGATCCGTTTTCTGGAGAAGTTTTTTATACCCGAGCCGGTAATTTTAATGTCAATGCAAACAGCAATCTGGTATTGGGCAGTGCTCATACAGGACGAGTTGTCCAACCAGCTATTCAAATTCCAGAAGGCGTACAAAAAGTTCAAATTGATGATAGCGGAATCGTCTGGGTTGTACAAAACGGCGAGGTTCAGCAACTTCAGAATATCGGACAAATCGAACTGGCAACTTTTATCAATCCGGAAGGTTTACTCCGCGTCGGTGAAAATCTGTATCGTGAAACACAAGCATCCGGTCCACCAAATCCCGATAATCCCGGAATTAACGGTACGGGAATGTTGAAAGCGCAACATCTGGAAATGTCAAATGTTTCACCAATAATCGAATTGGTCGATATGATCACGTCGCAACGTGCGTACGAACTCAACAGCAAAGCAACACAAACCGGCGATCAATTGTTACAAACAGTAATCAGTATTAAACGATAAAAATTAGAGATGAACATGTTTCGTTTGAACTTTATTTTTATAACGCATAGAAAACGCGAGGTCATGATGTTAAAACAACAACGATATTTAATGTTTCCGAATTTTTTGTTTTTCGTTTTTCTGTTTGCTATTCTTGTTGCGAATGCAAATTCACTGTTTACAGAACAATTATTCGGTGCCGAAATACGTTTGCGAACAGAACCGGTACGATGTTTCCAAAATCTTGTAACGCTGGAAGATGTTGCGGAAATTATACCAACGTCCAACGATCAGACTCCTCAAATTGACCGGTTACGACAAACTGTTTTGTTTTCCGCTCCAGAACGGGGAGAACGGCGAACTGTCGAACGGATCGAATTACGTGACATTTTGTCTAGTCTTGGTTTCAGTTCCGTACAACATCAATTGACCGGAGCAGCACGAATTGTTGTAGCCAATGAATTAAACAATAACAATTCGGCGATTGTTCCCGCTTCTTATACTTATCAAAAAAACGCAACGCATTTAATTTCGCCAATAACTCACGCCGCCAATCCGCTTCGGAAAGAACCCGTAACACCGCAACTCATTAAAACATTGGAACAACAAATTACGGACGCTATAGTTGTTTATTTGAATCATTGTCTTGCAACAGAAACGGGAAAACCTGCGAATGAGCCTTGGAAAGTAACCGTAAAACTAACTCAAGAGCAAGCCCGATTATTTGCAACAAATGGACAAATTGAGGAAATTTTCGGTAATATTTTGGATGTCGTCAATCCCGCCGCAAACCGTCAACAATTTGGTGTCCGAATGCAAGGACTTGACCCGACAACACAACAAAATGTTGTCGTAACAGTTGATACCATCGTTGAATTACCGCAACAAGTTGTTGTTTTACGGCGTACATTGCCGAAAGGTTACATTATTAGCGAATCCGATGTCATGCTGCGACGTACGGAAAATCTGAAAGGCGAAGATTTTTTTGTTGATATTGCGGAAGTGGTCGGGCAAGAAACAACCGGTGCGGTTCGGGAACGAAGCATCATAACGCAAAATATGATCAAAAAACCAACTTGGGTACGTAAAGGTGATATTGTTACTGTCCGGCTGTTAAATAACGGAATTTCCGTACGAACGGAAGGTATTGCCCAAAGTGACGGTACACAAGGCGATATGATTCCGATTGAAAAAATTCGTCCCAATAACGGAAAACGAAGTACCACCAACACCAAAAATGAAACATCAACATTTCTCGCACGGATTTGCGAACCGAAAACTGTCGAAGTATTCGCCAGCGGTGTGATTGTCGGAAAATAAACAGCGTTGTTGACGGAGTCGTTGAGAGTGGATAGTCATTTGGGTGATTGTTTCAAAATTTGTGCAGGATGTGTTATTAGCGAGGTCATAATCATGTTAAAAAATATTATTTTGGGATTTCGTTTCTTAATTTATTATGTATTCATTTTTGTTTTGTTGACACTTCAAACGGTTTTGGCACAATCCGGTTCGTTGGGTGGTTCAACGGCGTTGAATCGCGGTAACGGCAGACCGTTAACAATGTCGGAAGCGTCATTGACTTGGGAATCGGCACCACGCCAAAAAGTGTACAAGGAACAAGATATTATTCACGTCCATTATAAACAGAGCTGGAATTACAATAACGTTGCCAATAATCAACGGAAAAAAAGTATCAAAACCAGTGCGAAAATTTCCGGTTGGTTT
Organism: Planctomycetaceae bacterium; assembly: GCA_031254675.1. Lineage (GTDB taxonomy): Bacteria > Planctomycetota > Planctomycetia > Pirellulales > Thermoguttaceae > WRKP01. The sequence continues at coordinate 2,848 of JAIRTV010000182.1, forward strand.
AAGTGGCCTAGTCTTTTTTCCATGCCGATAAGATCAGACGATCCCTTACCGGAAATCGGCGGCGAACTCGATCACAAAACTCAGAATCAAGGAAATTTGTTGCGAAAAGAGACATTGGATTTTCATATTTCTTGTATGGTTAAAACGGTTCATCGCAATGGTAATTTGTTTATTGAAGGGACATTTTCGTCCAATATTGGCGAAGAAGGCAAAATAATGTACATGTGTGGTTATATTCGACCGGAAGATATTGGACCGGGTAACGCAATTGACAGTAGTAAGATTGCGAATCTTGAGACGAAGGAAATTCCGAGCGGTAGTTCATACGACGCTGTTCGCCGTACTTGGGGCGCAAGAATGATCGAACAATGGAAACCGCTTTAGAGTTGATAGTTGAAAGAGGATAGTGGATCGTTTTCGCAAGTGATTGCTGTTTTTTATTCATATTTTTAATCTTTAAATGAATAGGAACTAATGAAAAATAGATTATTTTGGTTGATACAGACGGTTACATTGACAATGTTCTGTTTCTTATTGACGGTTCATTTATTTGCTGCGCCGCTTCGGATTGAAAATGTAACGCGGCTCAAAGGTCAGGAACAGACAACAATTCGCGGTTACGGAATTGTCAGTGGTCTCAACGGGACCGGCGATGACCCGAAATCTTACGATCAAACCGCTCGCACTATTTTGAGAATGTTCGAACTCTCAGGAATGCCCAACAGTTCGATCAAAGGTATTGGCGTATCAAAAAATAATGCTTTGGTGGAAGTAACCGCAACGATTCCCGCAACAGGGGGACGTGACGGAGATTTGTTGGATTGTACGTTGGTGTCGGTTGGCAACGCGAAAAGTATCGAAAATGGTGTGCTTTCCGCAACGATGTTGACTTCGTTGTTGCCGCAAAGTCCTGAAGCCGAAGTTCTCGGCACGGCGTGGGGAAAAGTGACAATCGAAAAAATCAATGCGCCCAATGTTGGTAAAATTAAACGTGGTTGCCGTTTGACCGGTAATTTCATCAATCCCTATGTTGAAAATGGAAATTTAACACTTGTTATCAAACGAGAATATTCTGATCCGCGAATGGCGATTTACGTTACGCGGGCTATTAACGAATATTGGGGAAATGACAATCCAACGACAACCGCAATAGATTCCGGCAACCGTCAATTTCGCGAACGAAATGAAAACTCTGCTATTGTAACAGTTGCGGCGAACAGCCGATATCAACCGCCAATTGCAACAGCAATTGATGCCCATTTTGTGGTTGTCCGACTTCCCAAGCAATATTTTAACAATCCTTTAGCGTTTGTTTCGCAATTGTTGAATATTGAAATTACTGTTGATGATCCGTTGCCGCCGCGAGTGGTGATCAATGAGCGAGTTGGAATTATTTCGATTGACGAAGGAGTGGAAGTGAAACCGACGGTGGTAACTCATAAAAATATTGTCGCTGAAATTCGTCCGCCGGTTCCGCCAGGCGAACAGGAAGAAAATCCGCAACAATTTATTGACATTGATACGGATATTAAATACCGCCAACTCACCGGCGAAGCGGCAACAAATCAAAAATTAAAAGCGTTGCAAGCGTCGCTTGATGCGGTTCGTGTTACGCCGCAGGATATGATTGAAATTATCAAAATCCTCGAACAACAAGGCGCCTTACTCGGCGATGTACACTATGTTGAGTAGTGAAGAGTTGATAGTGGAAAGTGGAGAGTGTCGCACGCGGTTTACTTTCCAATTTTCCACAATTAAACGATTCACGATTTATTTTTAACTGTCCACTATCCACTATCAACTCTCCACTAATACAATGCTTTCTTCAGTATCAAATTTTGCTGGTATTTCGACGGCTTACGAAGCGCAATCGGTATTGGGTTCAACACCGAAAACGCCGCCAATACTTCAAACCAAAACATTGCCGGATGT
>JAIRTV010000272.1 GCA_031254675.1 Planctomycetaceae bacterium
TATACATTTGTAACGGTACAAGAAGGTTCGGAGCTGACGCGGATTGAAATGCGTATCGATAAACTCTTGAAACGGGCTGATTTGAAAGGCTTTGAATCATTTGCCAAACCAAGTGATCCTAATGCAACTCTTGATAATGAAATGCCAACAGAACCAAAACAAATTTATGGAAAACCGGTACGAAAAATTCGCAGAGCATTGTAATTTCTGTAATAAATTCAATAATTCGTGCGGCGCTATCAATTTTCTATTATCGACTAAAAATTGCTCGTTTGTTTGTGAAATATGAGGTTTATGGAACAAAGTTGGACTTGTTTGTATTGAAAAGTTTGAAAATTTTAAAATTTTGCTATTTAATTTGATTGAGGTAATTGAATTTGTTGTCGAGAAGAGTATAATAGCACAATTCCAGTTTTACCATTTTGGAACCGTAAATTGTTTATTGGTTCTGTAATTCCCTTAATGGAGGTTATTTATGCCCAAAAATATGACACACGGTAACTTACTTACCGCCGTAATGGAAGACTATCTCGAAGCAATTTATCATATTGTTCAGGAACACGGTTACGCACGGTCTGGTCAGATTTCACGACATCTTGGTGTTCACAAATCAACCGTAACAACCGCAATGCACAATCTTGAATCACAAGGTTTTATCGAGTATGCTCCCTATAAAGAAGTAACACTAACACCAAAAGGAATCAAAGAAGCCGAAGGAATTGTTCGTCGGCATGACATTTTCTTTCGGTTGCTGCACCTTCTGCTCGGTGTCGAAAAAGAGGAAGCATCAAAATTGGCGTGCGAAATGGAACACGCCCTCGCACCGGAAATCGCCGATCAATTCATCAGTCTGGTCGAAAAAGCGTTGCGGAAACACAAAGTGAATGAACTCCCCGAAAATGACCCCGAACCTAAAAAAATTACGAAAAAATTCGCCGCGAAAAGTGAAACGAAAAAGAAGGGTTGATCCATGAAAAAAATTTTTTTCGGCATCGTATTGTTTTTCGTGCCAATACTTCCCGCAGAACCGCCGCCATTGTCAAAAACAGAACCGCTCTTACTCAAAACTGTTGAGGTGTATCCGCACGATAATAATGCGTTTACACAAGGATTGGTTTTCGACGACGGTTTTCTTTATGAAAGTACCGGCAATTACGGCAGTTCCTCGCTTCGAAAAGTGGAACCGGCAACCGGAAAAATTTTGATCAATATTCCTTTGCCGAAACAATATTTCGCCGAAGGTCTTGAATTGGTTAATGATAAACTCTATCAATTAACGTGGCGAGAACATACCTGTTTCGTTTACGAAAAATCAACTTTCAAATTGATTGAGCAATTTCAATATAAAGGTGAAGGTTGGGGACTGGCTTTTGACGGAAAATATTTGATTCTCAGTGATGGCAGTGAAGTGTTACGTTTTTTTGACCCGAAAACGTTTCGGCAAAAACGTCAACTCAATGTTGTTGATCGTAACGAAAAAACTAAAAAATCGGTTCCGATTAAAAACTTGAACGAATTAGAATTTATTCGCGGTGAACTTTGGGCGAATGTCTGGCAAACCACAAGAATTGTCCGAATTGATCCCAAAACCGGAGAAGTGATTGGTTGGATTGAATGCGCCGGTTTTGTGCCAAAAGAGTACGAAAAAGAACACCGAAACCCTTTCTTTGAACCTAACAATGTCTTAAACGGAATCGCATTCGATCCGGCAACCAATCATGTTTTTATTACAGGAAAAAACTGGTCTTGCCTTTATAAAATACATATCGACAATCAATAGCGGAAAGGTGTGGAACGAAGTTTGTAATCTATAAAATTGAAACAAAAAAAATAGTCATCCAACGCAAACCATCAATCACACTTTCCCAACTTTACATCACACTTTCTTCAATATGGCTGATTTACAACAACCGTTTAAAATATTATCGTTTGGCGAAATTTTGTGGGATGTATTTCCGAACGATAAAAAACCAGGCGGTGCTCCGGCAAATTTTGCGTATCATTGCAAACAATTAGGTGCGGATGTTCGTTTGGTGTCTCAAATTGGTCGTGACCAAAACGGTCAAGAACTTTTCGATTTTTGCAACAGTATTGGACTTTCGACCGCGTTGATCGGAATATCTGTTACGAATCCGACCGGAACGGTTTCTGTCCATCTTCGTGAGGACGGTCAACCGGATTATACGATTAACCGAGATGTTGCGTGGGATTTTGTGGAAACAACACCGGAATCTCTTCAATGGGCATCGGAATCGGATGTCATTGCATTCGGTAGTTTGGCTGCCCGATCAGAGCAAAATCGGAAAACGTTGCAAAATCTCCTCGACGCCGCTCCACCAACAACGTTTCGCGTACTCGATTTGAATCTTCGGGAACCGTTTTGTGAACAGAAAAATATTGAGTTTGTTCTTTCTTGTGCCGATATTCTCAAACTCAACAATGAAGAATTGAATCGCATTGTTCTCATGTTTGGTTTTCCGCAAGACACGGTTGAAAAACAGTTGCAAAAATTACAAGAATGTTATCAATTCCGGCTTGTGATTTTGACTTGCGGAGCGAATGGAAATTGGTTGACGACGAAATCGGAACAAATTTTCACGCATGGTGTGAAGGTTGCGGTTGTCGATACGGTTGGTGCGGGCGATGCATTTATGGCGGCAAGTGTTGTCGGTTTTTTGCTGCAAAAACCATTGTCCGAAATTAGTTTCAAAGCCAACGAATTGGCGGCTTACGTTTGTACGCAACGCGGTGGAACACCTCCAATTCCGCAAAAATTCTTATGGACATGAAAATTTCAAATTAAAACAAACTGTTACATTCCATGACGTGGCGAACTTCTGACGAATTGGCATTATTAACGGTAAGCCGCAAGGCAATGAATGATGAATTTGAAACGATATTTTCACGTCTGGACTTTCCGCAAGGAACCAAAGCGGCTCTTGACGCTCTTGATGAAGTGGAACGTCTTGAACAAGTTTTATCGGTTTTTCGTTTTGACAGTCGAATTCAGTACATTAATTTGACGGCTCATGAAATTCCGGTTCGGCTTGACGAGGAATTATTTGATCTGATAACTCTTTGTGTGAAGTTTGCTGAAGAAACGGGAGGGGCGGTGGATATTACCAGTAGTCCGCTTTGGAAAGTATGGGGGTTTGCAAAACGTAAAGGACGAATTCCAACCGTTTCGGAAATTGAAACAGCGTTGGCGAATGTGAATTACCGACTTCTCGAACTTGATCCCGAAACAAAAACAATTCGGTTCAAAAAAAAAGGAGTTGAACTCAATTTCGGTTGTGTTGGTAAAGGTTTTGCGTTGGATATTGCCGCGCGAAAACTTTTGGAACAACAAGTTGATCGTTTTTTGTTTCAAGGCGGTTTGAGTAGTGTGTTGGCGGTTGGTTCCGGTTGGAAGATTGGAGTGGCGCATCCGATGCGTCCGGGAAAACGATTAGCGGAACTGTTGTTGGATAATGAAGCAGTTGCCACTTCCGGTTCGCAGAAACAATTTTTCCGTTACAACGGACGGAGTTATTCTCATTTGATTGATCCACGCACCGGACAACCGGCAGACAATGTTCTTTCGGTTACAGTTCTTGCCCCAACCGGAACACAAGCCGAACTCCTTTCAACCGCGTTTTTCGTACTCGGTGCAGAACAAACAGAAGAATATTGTAAAAAAAATCAAGAAATTACCGCCTTGATGACGATTCCTGTACAAAAAAATGCCGGTTTCGAAATCAGGTTATTCAGTTACAACAACGATAAAATCCGCTTCATTGACGACAAAATCACTTGAATTTTCGTAATAATTAACGAAACAGATAAAAATTTTGCTGATCATTGTGTTGATATATTTGTTCGCTTGTTTCACTTTTTTACCAGTTTCCTGCTTTCAAAAAAACAATGAACTCCGCCAATCACTGCCCTCTTGACAAAGTGATTGCTGAAAATAAACTTTAATAACGATGATTTTACGAGGAAATATCATCATATCATTTGACCTTTATTTTTCAAACATTCCCTATGAAAACTCGATTCGAATCTTTTGCTGGTCTTTCGGTTGCGATTATTACGCCTTTTAAGAATGGTCAGGTTGACTATCAAACTCTTCAAGATCAGGTAGAATTTCAGGTTGTTTCTGGAACGACGGCGGTTGTTCCGGTTGGCACGACCGGCGAAAGCCCTACTCTGTCTTTTGACGAACACGAACGTGTTCTCCGTGCGGTGGTTGAAGCCGCTAATGGAAAAATCAAAGTGATGGCGGGTTCCGGCGCTAATTCTACTCAAGAGGCTCTTCATCTCACTCAATTTGCACGAAAAGTCGGAGCCGATGCCGCACTTGTGGTTGCTCCTTATTACAATAAACCCATGCAAGAAGGTTTGTTTCAACATTACAAACTTCTCGCCGAATCGGTTGATATTCCGATTTGTATTTACAATATTCCCGGACGTTGCGCCCGAAATATCGAACCCGAAACAATAATTCGGCTTGCACAATTTCCTAATATTGTTATGATTAAAGAGTCAACCGGTTCGATGGATCAGGCTTCGTCGATCATCAATAACACCGATCTGACGGTTTTAAGCGGCGACGATAGTTTAACGTTGCCGTTGTTGGCACTCGGAGCGAAAGGAGTTGTTTCGGTTGTCGGTAACATTATTCCTAAAGATATGATTGCTCTTTGTAACGCTTTTGCAGAAGGTAATATCAAAAACGCTCAAGAATGGCATTACAAAACCTACACGCTTTGTCGTAACATGCTTTCGCTGGCAACGAATCCGATTCCCATTAAAGCGGCGATGAAAATGTTGAAGCGTGATACCGGCGAACTCCGCCTACCCATGACACCACTCGCCGAAATTGACGAACAAAAATTACGGAATACTCTCGAAAATTACGGACTTTTATAAAAAAACATATATTTATTGTTTCGTAATTTTGACAAAATTCATCGTATTTCTCATTTTTGAAATAATAAAATCAACACCGTTGCCTAAAAAACTCAAACGTTGATGCTGTCGTACCAAAAAATTAAAATTATTACAACTGCCATGAACAAAATGATATTTAGAGATAACCAAATATATTACTATAATAGACCTTTTCGCTAACCGCGCTCTCAACACAAGAGTATTTTACGTTGATGTTTATTTTTGTGATTGCCTAAATTTGTAATATTAAGTTAGCGAAAAAGTCAAAAACGGTTTATTATTTACTTTTCATGTTGTTCTTTTTTCAAAAGTCCAACGTCCTAATTCGTTACCGGAATGGAGTTCATCGACGACAACTTCTAGTTTTCCCGATTTTGTACGCCCGTGAATAACCGTAACTTGTGCGTTTTCCGCATGTCCACCGCCGATAACTTGCGCCCAAGTTCGTTCTGGTGTTGCCGGTTCGAAATGGAAACGATGCTGATGCGCACAAACAACCAATTGAACGCCATACTTCGTGAGAAGCGGTCCCCACAAATTGCCAGCCTGACGTTGAAAAGACGCAAACCCTTGAAGGGAATCGCCGCCGTTGGCTTTCGGGTTGGAACTGAAAATAGGAATATGACAAAACGCAACAATAAACGGTGCCGATGCGATTTCCGGTTTGTTCAATGCTCGTTCCAACCAATCACGTTGCGCAATTCGATACGGTTCAAATTTTGCCAAACCAGCCCACGCGGGATGATGATCGGGTTTATCTTCGCCGGTGTCAAGCCCAATCAACGCCAACGAACCGTTACGAATCGCAAAATTCCGTGTTGTTACCTGATCGCGTAAATCGTTCAATGACCAATGCGGTAACGCTAATTCCAAATTTCGCGACCAATTTCCACGATAATCGTGATTTCCCGGAACAAAAAGTAACGGATGTTCCGCCGCAAACGGTGAATGAGCCGGACGAAGAATCGCTTTAACAACTTGATCGGCATTTTCAACAGAATTGACAAGATCGCCGTTCCAAACGGTGTAATCGGAGTCGAGTAACTTTAAACGTTCCGTCAATAATTTTAACGTTTTTTGATTTTCGTGAGTATCGTTGATCACGGAAAAACTGCTGTTTTCTTTGTCCGTACCCAATGTTACAAAAGAATAAACGTTGCTGTATTCCGGTTCACCGCGTTCGAATTTGTAAGCGTTAATGTACTTAAATGACGCGGTAGCGGTTCGGTAAAAGTATCGGGTATTGGGTTTCAAACCGGACAAACGAATTTGTAAAAACCGGTCATGATAAGGAAGTAAACCGTTTTTTTCGCCGGAGGCGATTTGGTCAAGTTTTCCTTTTTCTGTTCCAAATTCAACCCAACCTGTTGCAGGAATACCGACCGCCCAGACAACAGTCATTCCGGTTTCGCTTGGACATTGCAACACCGGCGGCGAATCCACCAACGGATGCTCGACAACACCTTTTTCTTGTGCCTGTAACGTCGGAATAGCTGTAAGCCCCAATCCCGAAACAGTTAATAATTCCAAAAAACGGCGTCGATTTGTGTTCAATAAATTCATGAGAATCTCCTTGATTTTTGTTGAGAGTTAATAGTTTTATTGTGAAAGGATACATTTTACTGTTACTTTTTTGGTTTTGCCGGCAATCCGGCAACATCAACCGCCAAAAAGTTTTTCTGTCCTTTCGCAACAGTAATTTGAAATGGTGAAAGTACAAAATCGGACAAATATTCCGGTATTTCTCTTGGTAATTTTTCCCGTTTCTTTTCTTGCTCGTTATTATACATTTCCTGTTCTTCCGCTGAAAGACGTTGATATTCTTCCGCCGAAATTTCAGGAACAGTTGGAATTTTCGATAAAGAAACGCGATACGTTCCGGCAGGAATTCCGTTGCCTTGCCAGCCAAGCCGTGAAGTTCGAATCGTTGCTATTCCGTTAGTGTTGGTTGTTCCCGACATTGACCATTCGGCTCCACCCACTTCCGGCGCAACAACAATAAAAACATCCGCAATCGGTGTTGAACCATTAGTTACGGAAATTGTGCATGAAAAAATTTCCGGCACATTATCAGGTTTATTGTTACAACCCGATAGCAAAAGAGCAACCAACAATAATAAAATCGATAAAGTATTGTTCATAATAGTGTAAAGGATGTGAATAGTGTAATTGTTGACGTAAATTGATCCGAAAGTAGATAACCTTTTGGCATAAGGTTATCTACTTTTCGTATTTCGTTTTGCAACTCAATTGAGTAATTTTGTTTCACCGCCGCCAATCGTTCCTAAAGCTCCCCAAATACCAAACGGTGATTCACCGGTCAATGATTTGACCTGTTGGGTACTAAGCGTAACACCTGGTGAAACCGCATTGATCGAATCAGTTACGAAATGTATTGTGGAATCTGAAAAAAGAACATTGGCTCCGCCGGGATGGTAACTATTGGCTGCTTGAATCACCGCATCGCCGCCTGCCCATGAACAAGTTGGAGAATTTGGCGGAAGAATCGAATGAAATGTTACATAATGGGTATAAGCATCAGCGACACGAGAACCAGCGTATGAAGAGCTCGCCGCCGACTGAATTTCTCGTCCCGCCCCGCGTTTTGCGGCACAAAGAGAAGCAAAACCGGCATAACCAGTTGTTGCTGCTGTGTAATTACTTTGTGCTCCCAGTACAGCCACACCGCCTTGAATAAATGAAATGTTTTTCTCGGGTGACACTCCGGCTTCAGATACCAACATGGTATTACTGGTTCCATCGGAAATGGATTGAAAACCGACAATTTTGTACAACCCGTTCGAAAAAGCACCGCGAAAATTGCAACTGTTGTCTGTTCTCAAATCTTCCAATAACGGAAAAGCTTCGTCGCCAATACAGCCGCGATAATTTGTGAATGCTCGACCTGTTGGTGGATTCCGGTTTTCCGTATCGGAAGGACACAAGTAGGCGTCAATAGTTCCTGCATAGGGATTGGGAATATCCGAACCGCCGCTCGGAGTTACCGTAACGGTGTTAGAGGCTGGAGTAAAATTGCCACCATCACCGTCAGTTCCTGCCTTCCTTGCTTCTGTGGCGATTGGGTCATAGCGAGCTGTCAATTCCAGAAACGGCATGATGGCTGCCGTCCAACCAATTCGTCCACGATTATGCCAGCGGTTACGATTACCGGGAGATGCCGACTGCATCATTTCGTAAGTGGCGAATCCTAACGGAGCCAGAACATCAACACAAAGTTCTTTCTGACAGCATGCTGACGGCAAATGATCAAACGTATCGTGCATGTTGTGGCAAGCAATACCGATTTGTTTGAGTTTATTGGTACAAGTTGAACGTCTTGCGGCTTCACGTGCTGCTTGCACTGCCGGTAACAGAAGAGCGATTAACACGCCAATAATCGCAATCACGACAAGAAGTTCGACCAACGTAAAGCCGAATCGTGAAGAGCGAATCGAAGAGAAGAATTTGGT
>JAIRTV010000351.1 GCA_031254675.1 Planctomycetaceae bacterium
CCAGGAACACGCACAAGAGATGGTTTTGATGTCTGGTCATTGGGTCCAGACGGCGCAGATAATACCGAAGACGATATTGGAAACTGGACAAAATAATCAGTACTCGTTTTGCCCAATTAACCCAATTATTGAATCAAGTATGATTGCTCAACGTATAAAGATTGTATTTTTAATGTTGTTATCTGTTGTGGAATAAAGAATGATTATTGTCCGGAATATTGTTTTCATTGTCTTTTTTCTGGCTGGCGGGTCGTTTCTTGTTGCGCAACAATTGATTCAACAAGGCGGAGTGTCGGTATTGCCAATGAATGTTGATCATTCGCCGCGTATTCATTTTTTGAAAACGCCGTGGGGAAAAGATATTTTGCCCGACCGTGTGCATCCAGAATATCCAAGACCAAACTTTGTACGAAAAGATTGGTTGAATCTAAACGGACTTTGGGATTGGAAAGACGGCAACCGACCTGCGCCGTTGAACACGGTCGATTCCAATCGTTATGACGGACAAATTTTAGTACCGTTTCCTATCGGGTCAACCTTGTCCGGAGTCAACCGCTTTTTTGAACGAATAATATATCGTCGGTTTTTCACTATTCCTGAAACGTGGGCGAAAGACAACCGAATTTTTCTTCATTTTGGAGCGGTCGATTGGGAAGCGGTGGTTTGGGTCAACGGTCGTCATGTTGGAACACATCGCGGTGGTTATGACTCATTTTCGTTCGATATTACGGATTATCTCAAAAACACTCAAGCGGGTGCCAATGAATTAGTTGTTCAGGTTTTTGACCCCACCGATCACGGCAAGCAACCACGCGGTAAACAATCCATGAATCCGTCAGGAATTTGGTATTCGCCGGTCACCGGTATTTGGCAAACCGTTTGGTTAGAACCGGTGCCGGCTGATTTTTTGCGGAACGTTCGTTTTCTTCCCAATTACGAAACGGGAATTGTCACAATTATTCCCGAAGTGGACAAACCGCGAAAAGACTTAACTGTAACCGCAACAGCATTTGACGGAACAGAAACGGTGGCGGAAGTATTCGGCGGCAGTGATGGACCGCTTTTGATGCGTTTCGATAAAAACACGTTGAAATCTTGGTCACCGGATTCGCCGCATCTCTATCAATTTTGTGTTCGTCTTCTTGATAAGGATATTCCGGTTGATCAAATTGGCAGTTATTGTGCGTTTCGAAAAATAGACATTTTTCAAGATCGGCAAGGTTTTTCGCGAATCCGGTTAAACGGTAAAACCTTGTTTCAAATGGGAGTGATTGATCAGGGATATTGGCCGGACGGTTTATACACGTCGCCGTCGGATGATGCGATTCGTATGGATATTCGTGTTGCGAAATCGCTTGGATTCAACGTGATTCGTAAACATCTGAAAATTGAACCGGCACGTTGGTATTATTGGTGTGATCGGTTGGGAATGCTTGTTTGGCAGGATATGCCAAGCGGCGAAAATCGAACACCGGACGCACAAACTCAATTCAAAGAAGAATTACAAAAAATGGTTCAATCGCTTTCGGTTCATCCGTCAGTTGTACTCTGGACGATTTTCAACGAAGGAACCGGACAACATCAAACCGCAAAATATGTGGAGATGGTAAACAAACTTGATCCGTCGCGTTTGGTGAACGGAGCGGGGGGGTGGATTGATGTTGGTGTGGGCAATTTGAACGATTCCCACAAATTCCCCGGTCCCGAAATGCCAAAACCGAATCCGAATCGTGTTTCGGTAATCGGTTCTTTTGGAGGATTCACATTGGTTCCGCCAGCGAATAACCTCTGGACAGCGGACACATGGGGATTTCAACATGTTCCTGATTCTGAAACATTATTCAAACGTTATCAGATGTTGCATGAAGAGTTACGGCGTTTGATTCGAACGCAAGGACTTGCCGGAGCGGTGTTTCATCAACTCGTAGATGTGGAATCGGAATGTAACGGATTAACAAGTTATGACCGTGTTCTGTTAAAAATTCCGCCGGAAGAATTTGAAAAAATCAATCATGAAACAATTCGCATCGGTAACAGTTTTTAATCAAACCCCAATTTTATCAACCCGACAACTCACACAAAAAACGCAACAAATTATTCTGTGTACGATTGTCGGTCAAGCAATTTATTTTTTGTGCGAAATGTTACTGTAATGAATTACGTGATTTTTTATAGCAATATATTTTTATGAATACAGATCATTTACCGATTTATTCAACACTTGCTTCGGACGAGGAACTTCGTGAAATTCTTGCGCTGTATGTTGGGGAGATGCCGGATAGAATTTTCCGGTTGGAGAGTGAGTGTGTGGCACGGAATTGGTCGGAGTTGTGCCGTGTGGCTCATCAACTCAAAGGTTCTGCCGGAAGTCATGGATTTGCCGAAATCAGTCTGGCTGCCGCCAAACTCGAAACCGCAATAAAAACACAATTGCCGGAACAACAAATTACCGTTATTGTACAACATTTAACCGATCTTTGCCGCCGCGTTACAACAGAAAAACCGTAACGGGAAAAACCGTAACGATGAAATCGGCAAGGATCATTTTAATATTTTAATTTGTTACGAATGAAAATAATTCTTGGTATTGATCCTGGTTTGAACACGACAGGTTATGGAGTGATTGATGTTTCAAGTGGTAAAGTTCGTCTCCTTGAAGCGGGAGTTGTGCGCAGTCAATCGAAACATTTGACCGCCAAAGTTGGCGAAATTTATGACGGTATTCGAGATGTTATTGAAACGTTTAAGCCGGATATTGTGGCAATGGAACAACTTTACACGCATTATGATCGTCCGACAACAGCAATTCTTATGGGACATGCTCGCGGTTGTATTTGTCTGGCGGCGAATCAAGCGGGACTTGATGTTGCTTCGTACGGTGCAACCAAAGTGAAAAGTATTTTAACCGGCAGTGGTCGCGCAACAAAAGATCAAATTCAACGGGCAATTAAATTGGAACTTGGTTTGGCAACCTATCCCGAACCGCCGGATGTTGCAGATGCGTTGGCGATTGCTCTTTGCCATTTTTATCATGGTCGTCTTGACGTCAAGGTCAAATCGTCTGAATTGCATTCCGGTATTGACCGACTTTTTCCAAACGAAATTTCACGACGATAAAACAGCAATCAAGATGTTGCGTTTGTGGATGAAAATCCTAGTGAAACCAATAAAAAAACAACTCCCAATATGTGTTACATATCGGGAGTTGTTTAATTATTATTGTTGCCTAGCCGATGTTGTTGTTACGAACGCGGCTAAGCAAAAGTGACTACGGAGGCGAAACAGATTCACCGCCGTTGCGGGAACCCAATGCACCCCATACACCATGCCATGATTTACCGGAATTTTGGACCCATTTGTTAGCATCGGCTACAGCAGGAGTCGTACCCGCATATCCATTAAGTCCAGTGGTATCAATCGTTTCAGAGAAAAACTTCACGGCTCCATCTGCTAAAACGGAATTAACACCGCCAGAATGGAAAGACGAAGCACTTACAATACCACCATTAGTAACACCGAATCCACCAATACACGAAGGCGCGTTGGGCGGCAGGATCGTGTTAAATCCAGTATAAACAACCGCACCATCAATCCAACGTTTACCGGAATAATCTGCGATATTCGTATCAGTTATGGCAGTATTAAGGTTCGCCCCTGTCCCTTTTGCAGTAAGGCATGCTTGGGCGTTTAAATTAAATGGAGCTGTACAAGTATCAGTAAAAGGCGTTGCATAAGTACTTGAGGCAACATATCCTTGACGCACCTGCCTTTTATTTGTTGCAATACAACGTTCGCTGGCAAGAAGAGTATTGGACGTACCATCGGTTAAACTGTGCATCCCCTCCCACTTATGGATGGAAAAGGCTCCACGATTATAACTGCAAATATTACCAGAGGCAGTACCAATGGTTTGGATCGCAGCTTCGCCGTGTAAATTATCAGAATGCGGTGCGAAATCACCGTAACTCAAACGATAATTGTTACG
>JAIRTV010000514.1 GCA_031254675.1 Planctomycetaceae bacterium
TTTTCATTCACATAATCAGTGTACATTTAAATCGAAAAAATTCAAGAAACCACCAGTAAAAAAAGCAAAAAATCCTTCAAAAAAGTTTTCATTAGAACAATATGGAATTGATCTGAAGTTGCATCTTTGTTTGGTATTCGACGTGTCGGAAATAATTTGGCACTCTTTCAACAAAAAGCATTGTCAAGTTACTTCATAACAGATTCGGATACGACTAAGAAAATTTTTAGCATTATCTCAACAGTTTATAGTATTGTTACGGCGTTATATTTTGAATAATCAATATATTTGTTGTGTATTATCTATTTGGTTTGTTTTTTTTATCCCTCTATTCTTGTCTTTATTATATATTTTTGCTATATTGTCGATAATAAAATAGGTTTTTTGACCTGTTTCAAACGAAAATATACTTTGTAACGCCAAAAACGAAATGTTCGATTTTGGCGAAATATTGGGAAAACATTGTATATTAACATTGCGTTGGGTTTGATTTCTTTCGAAGTCATTCTTAATTGATTTCAACAAAATTTTGGAGACTGGTTATGCAAAAATTAATTATTTTGTTTGTGGCGGTTGTCATTTCGTTTTCCGCAGTCGATGCGGCAAAGGCTCAATACATTAAACAACGTGGTTTGTTGGGGTTGCTTGGTATTGAGACCAAAGCAATGAAATCGGCACGGTATCAGATGTATCTTGCCATTCAAGCAAAAAAAGAAGCAGCTGATCAAAAGAGTGAAGCGGATGCTCAATTCGCTGTGGTTACGCAAAAAGACGCCGAAGTGAAAGCTCAATTGGCAGAAGTACAAGCCAATTTGAATGCAGTGGAAAAAGCTAAAAAAGAGCTTGAAAATCAGAAAAAGGAATTGGCAAAAGCAAAAGCCGAACTCGAAAAAGCAAAAAGCGATGCCGAAAAAGCAAAGCAAGACGCCTTAAACTCTCAAGCCGAAGCCGCAAAACAAATTCAAGCGGCTAAAGATATGAAAGCCGCCGCTGATAAAGCCAAAGCCGATGCCGATAAAGCAAAAACTGAAGCCGAAAAAGCAAAAAAAGAGCAAGAAGAACAAGAAAAACGAACTCTCGAACAAATTAAAACATTGCAGGCAAAACAAGACGACGAAGCAAAAAAGAAAGCGGAAGAAGCAAAACTCGTTGATGACGATAAAAAAAACAGTGATGATGACAAGAAAAACGAATAGAATTTCGTTTAACGTTCATTAAAACACAGCCTTGCGGGAATGCGATTGCATTCCCGTTTTTTTCTAAAAATTGCCGAACATTTTTGTTTTCCGATTTTTTTCTTGTTCTTCATTTTCTTGAACGATATCGTAAAGTTCAAAAAACGCGGTACGAAAATTACCGTTGGCGCGATGATAAATTTCACGTAATACGGTTGTTTCGAATGTGAAAGAATGTATTGCGGAATATGTTTTCGTTAATTCTTGAACGAGTTTTACGAATATTTCGAATTGTGGTGGTGTTCGGTACAACACATGGATTCCGAAAATTGGTTTATGTGTCGTTAATAGAAGTCCGCCGGTTGCACCCCAATTCTGAAACCGGAGTCGAATTTGTTCCAAAAAAGAAAGTTGTTCATAACCGTCAATCATGTAAAACATTCTTTTATTTTGCCGAATCGGTAAAAAATTCGGAGACAGTTGATGTTGGCGATCATTCAATACTTCGAGTTGGACGGTAAAATGCTGTTGTTCGAGAAACGGCAACAGTGTTCGAAGTAATGTCGATTTACCGGAACCATGCGAACCGACAATTTGCATAATCGTTCCAAATTCTATTTTTTGTCCGATTAAAATATTAACGTCTAATTCTTTTTCATTGTCGTCTCTATATTTTTCGTTATAAAATTGATATGGAATCGTTCCCGGCGTCCAAAACTTTGTTGAAAAAGGATTGACGAAGGTGTCGATTTCGGGTTCGTTCATAAAATGCAATTATTCGGTAGAATTTTCGTGCGGATTGCGTCAACGGCAATGTTTATGTTCATTATTTCACGTATTTGGACGATATTTTTATGTTGCGTTTTTTATCCTGTGAATGTCTTGTAAAAACAAATACCGTTGCAAAAAAAATTCGTATTTTATTGAAGAACCTGAATGATCGCGTTGAGATCATTGGTTACGGAAATGGGACGGTTAGCAAAATCGGTTGTTTTGACGCCGCGTTTGCCGAGAACACTGTCAAAAAATGTTTTATCTGTTCCGTGATAGGCAACCGTTGCGTTGGGGTCTTTGAGCTGATGTCCCGTCAAAATACAAACAACTTGTTCCGATTTTTCAATAATTCCTTCCGCAACAAGTTTTTTAGTTCCCGCAACACTGGCGGCACTTGCCGGTTCGCAACCTAATCCGCCCGCACCAACTTGTGCTTTGGCATCAAGAATTTCCTGCTCTGTCACTTCCCGCACTACGCCGTTACAAAAATCCAATGCTCGTAAACATTTTGACAGATTAACCGGACGATTAATTTCGATGGCACTGGCAATTGTTGACGCTTTACGTCCTTCGGCGGTCATTTGATCGAAGAATTTTTTCGCGTGAACTTTGTCGTAATTCCCGCCGTTCCAGCGTAATCCTTCCTGTTCGTAAAGTCGGTACAACGTGTTGGCTCCGGCGGCGTTGATAACCGCAAGACGTGGAATTTTCTTAATGAGACCGAGTTTGTGTAATTCGATAAACGCTTTTCCGAAACTGCTTGAATTTCCGAGATTCCCGCCGGGAACAACAATCCAATCCGGCGATTCCCAACGAAGAGCCTCCAAAACACGGAACATAATCGTTTTCTGACCTTCAAGCCGAAACGGATTGACGCTGTTGACCAGATAGATACCGAGTTCTTTTGAAACTTCCTGTACTCGTGCCATGGCGTCGTCGAAATCGCCCTGAATTTGAATCGTTTTGGCACCGTAATCCAACGCTTGCGAAAGTTTCCCGTAAGCGATTTTGCCGGAACCAATGAAAATGATCGATTGCATCAGGTTGGTGCAAGCCGAATAAATCGCCAACGACGCACTGGTGTTGCCGGTCGAAGCGCATGCCGCACGTTTAGCTCCGACAACTGTTCCATGTGAAAATGCGGCAGACATACCGTTGTCCTTGAAACTTCCGGACGGATTCAGACCTTCGTATTGCAAAAACAACCGGTTGTTTTGCAAACCCGTAAACGGCGCAACTTGATTGGCTTGTTGCAAAACCGTTTGACCTTCACCAATAGTAATACAACGATTTAACGGCAAAAACGGCAACAAATCATGAAAACGCCAAACTCCGCTTAATCGATACGGATTCGAATGTTCCGACCAATACGTTTCGAAAAATTGTAAATTTTTCGGCGGTTGAATCCGTTCCCAATCATAGTCAACATCCAGAAGTTCGCCGCATTCCGGACAAGCATGATGAATTTCCTCAATCCCAAACGTTTTATTGCAGTTCGGGTTAATACAATGTTGATAGGCTACCATAGAAGATTTTTATTGTAACAAGTAAAGAATTAGAAAATTAAACGCACAAAAATTTGATGATACCGATGATCAGCATCATCAAATTTAAACAGCATCATTTTAATCGAAAAACTCTCAAACGAAAAGGGGCAAGGTTGTCAATATTCCTAGAATAAATAACCCAAAGTAATTGTCTCATTTGTTTTTTTGTAACTATTTAGTAGAATCTTTGGCTGATATAATGTTTTTATGTTAACCGCCAATTCCAGTAAATAATTACAAATTTAGAAAATTTCGGATAAAGAATCAAGCTTTATCAATACATTGTTTTTGTTATAAAATACAAAGATTACGACCATAAAAATCATAACAATATTTTACGGTTCATTTTTGATTTTCAAATCGTCAATGAAAAACGACGAATTGTCGGCGGTTTTGCTCAGATTGCAGAACCCAAACCATCGAAGTGTTTTCCAATCTGCGTGAACCGGTTTAAGATTTTTAAATTCTTGTTTGCGATTATCTGCAAATGTTAAGGTCAAATTCCATGAACCCGTTGATTGTTCTCCAACATCAGTGGTAATCGCAAAATGAACCCATTGATCTATTGGAAATTCCAGCGGTTCGATTCCCTTGACCTGGAGTTTTCCGTTGTTGATACGAATACTCAACCCAATTTTGTACGGATTTGAATCATCACGCCATTCAATATGGGCGTTACTGTTTTTCTGAACCCGAAGTGCAAAATCTGCTCGAATAATTCCTCGTGTATAATTCGGCGCGAAAACAATATGTGGATTATAAAAATGTTGTAAATCAGGCGAATCCGCCAACTCAAGACATTTTGTTCCGGAAAAAGGAGTTTCTGTTGAAATGCGAACTAACTTTTTATTTTCATCATGAGCTGTTCCCTTGAGAACAGGTTTCGTGCGTGGTGTTTCGAAATCATCATTCAGACGGAATGGAATAGGCGGTAATTTTTTCGGCGCAATTGGTCGTTCAGGATGTTTATAATCCGTTGCCAAAGCAATCCAATTTTCGTTACCGTAAACTCCAGCCTTAGAATAATCGAAACGAACAAATCCGGTTCGGAACGCCGGTGAATCATCGGGCAGTGTAAAATCGCCATGTTTCGGGTCTTTGAATTTCGGATCAGCAACAAGAGAACCTTGATCATGACCTGTTTTCTCCTGCCATGATTTCAAATCAAGACCGTCAGGAAAAAAGGTTGAGTTGTTCGCTTGCGAATTCCAAAACAAATTGTTTCGCAAAATAACTTTGTTATCGCCCCAATGTTTCATTGTATTTTCCGTCCACGGATGTCCGTACAACACGCCTTCATCCCAAAGAACAATGTTATTTTCAAACGTAAACGAAACATGTTCTTCCACTCGACTGCGTTGAAGTTGGTCAGTCAAACTATATGCTAAAATATTGTTGCGAATAATATTTTCTTTACCGTAATGTTGATGAAACGTTCCTGTTTTTACACGGTAAACAAGATTATTTTCCATTACAATATTAGTGGAACCTTCATCGGTATAAAGTCCCCACCCCCCATAAGAATAAGCATAAATATCATGAATGACATTATTCGAAACGGTTGTTCCCGGCGACACTCCAAGCGTATAAACACCTCCCATATCGCTCATTACCCAATGTCCAAGATGATGAATATGATTAAATTCAATCCGGTTATGATTTGATCGGCTCGGCTGATAACCCCATTGCCAACCGACCGAAATTCCCGTGTAATAAAATTCACTCAAATCATTATGAAACACTTTGTTATAAGAACCATGACCAATCCAAACGGGAATACCACCAAATGCAATTTTTCCGCCGTTACGAATAATACAGTTTTCCACAACATTGCGGTCTGTCGATTCGAGTTGTTGCCAATTGTTTTGATGACCAATACCAAGATAAACCCCGTTGGCTCCAAGATTATGTACATAATTACCGACAAACCGGCAATCCGTACAAGATTGACGAAACCAAACCGCACTGCCACCAATATTACTCCATTCACAATTTTCAAACGAAATGTTTCGACAACCGTCGAGTTGTGTGGAAAACGGTACGGAAAGTGCCGATTGACCACCGCGATCTCCCATCGGCGGTAACACAAAACTACTATAACAAAATTTTAGCCCTTCAAATTTAATGTTTGAAATCCGATCATTTGGTTTGTCTTTCAGGACTTCGCCATCGAATTTCAGAAACGCTTCGGCAACCGGCGCAACAATTTCCAATTTCGACAGATCTTCGCCTGGCAGCGGAATGTACGATAATGTTCCGTCACGGTCAAGAAACCATTCACCGGGTTGGTCGAGTGCGGCTTTGTAATTTTCGATATGATAACGCTGGCGTGGTTCCCAACGCATTAATTCCGCGTTAGCCGGTCCCGTAAACATAACCATGCCTCGATCAAAATCAATTGTCAATGTCCTCAGTTTTGCCGATTCCCATGAATTATATAACGTAAACGAAACATCGCGGAGTTGATCTTTCGGAACAGACCGCAACGCTTCAATATCTTTAAGTGTTGCGATAAAAGCCCGATGATTCATTGGTTCCGGTTTTCCCGTAACAGGATCAATTGCCATATCAACTTTTTCTTCAGTATAGTAATAGAGTTCATTGGGTTCACGGCAACGTGTTGCCCAATTACCGCCGACATAAAGTTGTTCGAAATACCATTGTCCTTTGGCAACTTCTGGAATTTTTGTTGTCCAAACTCCATTGTCATTTTTCGTCCAACCCGTAATTTGACGACCACCACTAAAGACAACATTCTGATCTTTTCCGGCACAATAAATAATCGGAGCCGTTGCTGTACCGGAATCTTCCGGTTTAAAAACAACCGGTTCCGTGAGCGGATAAACTCCAGTACGAAATTCAACGACAATAGGTTGATTACCTTTTTCCAATTTCCGTACCTCATCGACTGCTTGCCGGAGTGAAGAAATCGAACCGTTCGGCGAAACCGTAATATCCGCTGCATACAACGGCGTCAACGTAAATAACAGAACAAAAATCGTCAAAGCAACTTTCTTTTGCATAGCAAAACTCCTTAAACATGGAAAAAACATAGAGACAATGGACTACAACTATTTATCGAACATTTTTTGTTTTTCAAAAGTGAAACTGAAAATGCGAAACAGAAAAAATAACGAAACGCCTCAAAAAAGCTGTTTATGTTGTATTCTCAACGATTTCGTATTTATCTTTCCCAATAAAAATCAACAACGCCGATTTCAAATTTGGACGATCTTTTAATCGCGCGGAATTAATGTACATATTTAATTGTTCTAAACCTTCCTTACGTTTTTTAGCAATTTCCGATTTTTTCGCATTCGTTTTGCAATATTTCAATTCCCATATCCATTCGTAGGTTACTTGAGGAAATTTCGGATTACGTTGCAAAAATATATCCGTGCGACCGGGAACTGTTTCAAATTCGCTCATCGGAATATAAAAACCGGACAAAATCAAATAAGCAAACAACAAAACCTTAATATATTTTTCATCAAAACGTTGCAAATCATAATCGGACAACTTGCAAAACGCATGTGTTGAAACATAATCAATAAAATGATGAATATTGCCTTCCACCGCAATCTGACGAATAGAATCTTTTAACTCCTGAACATCCAACACAATATCCGGTGAATAATCTTGTACAAGTTCACGAAGATAAGACCAAAACGTTGTCTGAATCGAATAATTTGGAATCACTAAAAGTAAGTCCCCCAAATAACTTTCCCGAATGGTCAACAACCCCATGTAAAATAATAACGAAACAAAATAACTGTCATCATTCAAATGATCTATCGAAAATTTTTCCAACACATTCGATACAATAGAACCATCTTTAATTATTTGAATCAAAATATTACGATTATGTTCATTTTGGACTAAACGTTTCAGACGTTTCGGATCAATATTCAAATTGGGATCAATAAGATT
>JAIRTV010000515.1 GCA_031254675.1 Planctomycetaceae bacterium
GAAGTAATTACAATTTCAGTGCAATTACTGATGGAACCAGCAATACGTTAATGTTCCTTGAACGTACCGGATATTCAAAATCTTCTACAATTTCCGGTACAACACGAACCTATTATCCAAACACTTGCTTTAATCCATTCTTTGTTGTAACGGATTCCAGTCAAGGTTATGTAATAGCATCACTGCCTCCATCTTTCCAGTTTTTTATTAATCCGCCCAAAGAAACCGGTTATAGTGACCCGAATAATATTGCACGTTCGGCGCAAAGCGAACATCCTGGCGGTGTGATGGTCGGACTTGTTGACGGTTCTTGCCGTTTTCTCACTCAAACGATATCAATGAGTATTTATGATGCCATTATGAGTCGGCATGGCGGAGAATCCACTTCCGTGCCGTAAAGATATTTGCAACATAATATTGGTAATATTTTCAGTAGAATTTTTATTTGAAACACCCAAAAGATGAATAATCAAAAACGTACTGTTTTCGCCTACGGTTACAATAGTTGAGCCGACTTTCATCTTTTCGACCAAACGCAGGGTCAAATCAGCGATAGCCGACTTGACCCTATTGACGGCGGATTACTTCTTTTCCAACAAACGGCTGTAACACATTCGGGACGACAACAGAGCCGTCTTTTTGTTGATACAATTCAAGAATGGCAACCAACGCTCGACTAATCGCAATAGCGGTTCCGTTGAGCGTGTGCAGAAATTTTGTCCCTTTTTCACCTTTAATTTTGTATCGGGTATTGAGGCGGCGAGCTTGATAATCTGTACAGTTGGACGTGCTGGTTACTTCGCCGTATTCTCCGGCATCGCCGCGCCCCGGCATCCACGCTTCAAGATCAAATTTACGATAGGCTGGACCACCAAGATCACCGGTTGCCGTGTCAACAACTTGATACGGAATTTCAAGCCCGTCGAAAATTTTACATTCGAGATCAAGCATTTCGTTGTGTATTGCTTCGCTTTGTTCCGGTAACGAAAACGCGAACATTTCCACTTTCGTAAATTGATGAACCCGATACAATCCGCGTGAAGCCCGTCCAGCGGCTCCCGCTTCTGTACGAAAACAATGCGAAATACCACAAAACCGTAACGGAAGAATTTCCGCATCAACCGTTTGTCCCGCCAATAAACCACCTAACGGAATTTCCGCCGTGGCGACAAGACTTAAATCGGTTCCATCAATACTGTAAATTTGAGTTTCTTGTCCGCGCGGAATATAACCGGTTCCTTGCAAAATATCGTTACGGGCAAGATCCGGTGTTGCGGTCAGAGTGAAGCCCGCTTGATTCAGAATTTCAACCGCGTAACGTTGCAACGCCAATTCCAACAAAACGGCTTCGTTTTTGAGAAAATAAAATCCGGCTCCGGCAACACGTGCACCAGCTTCAAAATCAATCAGATCAAGCCGTTCACCGAGAACAACATGATCTAACGGTTGGAAATCGAAGGTCGGAATCGCTGTTTTTCCCAATAATCGTTGCTGATTGGCACGATCATCCGTGCCGATTGGCGCGTCGGGATGCGCCATGTTGGGAATCGAACGTTGAATCCTATCCAAATCATTTTCAAGACAATCCAACTTTGTTCGCAATTCTGCGATTTTTTCGCGAAGAATACGACCGGTTTCTTTTTTGGTATCTCTTTCTTCCGGTGATTTTGCCTGACCAATTGATTTTGAAATGGAATTGGCTTCGGTTTGCAAACGTTCCAGCTCTTGCTGTAACGATTTCCGCTCCGTTTCAATGGCAACAAAACAATCCACATCCGCCGTAACTCCACGATTTCGGCAATTGAGTTTAACGGATTCGGCATTTTCCAGAATAAATTTTCGATCCAACATGATTGTACCTTTCAAAAAATTTGTTTCCGACAAAGAGAGTAAGAATTTTCGCAGAAAAACAAGTTCATGTCAAGGTGAAATCATTGACGTTTCGAACAACGCGAATGTTGCAAGATTGATGACGACCGTTTTGATCATCCCATTATAATTTCGTAACTCTATAGAATTTTCGTTGAAGGGTGTTGACGCTGATAATTAACGGCGCAAGTAGAATGTGATAACGAGATTCATAATTCACTTGCGCCTTTAATTTCCCTGAGAGAGTGACTCAAAATTTACCAACAGTAAAAGGGATAGATGGGTTGCCACGCGCGGACATATCGCGGATAAACCGGATAATAAGTCGGTGCGTAAATAACCGGACGGTAAACACCGAATGGTCCCCGACGATACACAATCGGCGGATGACACGGATCGAAATGGGGTACACTGCAATCACAGGGTGCGACCACACTTTCCGTTACAGTAGTTGTTTGCGAAACGGTTTCATCGGCTGAAGCGACATTGACCGCTGCAAAAACAAACAACAAGACAACTGACAAGCAAACAAACATTCTGGTCATAACAAACTCCTTATGTGAAACGTTATGGAACAACCCTTTCAGAAATAAATCGTTATTTCCGAAGGAAAACACACCTAATGAAATAATCCGCAGCAATTGATTTTTTGTGAACACGACTAAATCACAATTCCTAAAAACGTTGTTTCCTCAAAATTTTGTCCCGAACAATAAGAACCGGCAAATATTTTTCGAGAAAATTAGGTGTTTGGAAATTTTCTTTTGTCGGCGATTGTCTTTTGGCAACTGTTGGGCAACCGGCTACTCGAAACTTCGAATGATGACCAATTGCCTAAGACCAACATGACACAACGGAATATTTTCATTAACTTCAACGGCTATTTTATCATCACAGTCGATAAAGTCAATATATTGGAGAAAAAAGTCAAAATTTTTCGATTGTAGAATATACATAGACTATCCGATGGTTTTGGAATTTAGCGGGCAATAAATCTCAATATTCGCGAACTTGAATGTTAATTTAGGGTGAATACGCAGTAAATTACAACGCATAAACGGCAGAATTTTTAAATTGATCATGTTTTGCAGTCGATAAATATTCTGTAGTCGATAAATTTACCGTAAACATAAAAAGTGTAAAAAAAGATCATTTCTGCAAGATTATCGATTTTATTCCGTGCTGGTATCGTGATAATATTGCGACGGTCTAAAGTAATCAACCTTTTACAACCAAAAGAGTTAAATGATGTCCGATCTAAAATCGTCTGGTGAGGCGACTCGACAACCAATTCAGACAACCGCCCATGCTGTCGAATTCGATCCGGTTTCGGAAATCAGAAAATTACGCCAAAATCTCTCGCACCACATTCAGGTTGTCCATTCACACGATTCCCACGCCGCAATTATTCCGAATACGCCGACGTCAAAGGCAAACGAGAACGAAAATAATGTTCAAGAAAATGCGGAGAAATTCGAATGTGAAGAACCAACAATGATTGCCGAAACAATTGATGTTGTCAACGAAATCAATAGCGATTTATTGTTTCCGATGTTTCCGATCTCCACAGAAAATGAAACGGAAAAAAAACAAACGTCGGAATTGCCCGCACAGGAATTGGTTCAACAAATTCACCAGACAAGACAATTACTCGCCCAACTCCAAATAACATCTTACGAAAATAAACCATCGTCCGAACAATCATTGTCCGAGAAAGTATTGCCCGACGAACCTTTTTCCGAACAGAAAAATAATAAAACGAAAAACATTGCTGCTACCGAAACAGATTCCGCAACAGAATACAAGATCAATTCCAAGACAGAATCGTTGGCAACATCGGAAAGTTTTTTTCCTTCGCTGGCGATGTTAAAAATGATGAATGCGGTATTGATGTGGTGTGGATTTTTGGGCATTATTTTTTCATTTCAATATTGGGAACAAGACAATCATTTGGGATTGATTATAATTGGTGCGGGTTTGATTTTGATGGTGGTTGGCTTTTTGGGACAATTTTGTTCTGTTACTGTTCACAAAAAAAATCGCGAACAGATATTATAATCATACATTAAATATTTGATGTTTCAAGATTGTTCGATATTGCGTAACAGACATTCGCCGCCAACACAGAACCGGAAACGTTGGCACTTGGGCGTGTTAAAACCATTTTGTTTGGGGGAGAGTTCTTTTTTAGAAAAATAAAGGTATAATTTTGCCAAAATCACTTAACACTGAAATATAGTCAGATTGACCTAGACAGTTGCATCAAACCCAAAAGAATAACACACCAAAAAATAAATAAAATATCTAAAAACAACATTATACGTTATTTTCTATTGGTACAATATATTACCGCTCATGTTTTGTTATGTACGAAAAAACAATTGCCGTCATTGATTCAAAAGCCTTGCTGAAAGTTTTTGGTCCTAGCGATGAATATTTGCGAAAAATACGTGAAGTGTTTGCGGTTAAAGTGACGGTTGATGGGCATCAGATTCTGTTACGCGGCGAACCCGATAATCTTCGGCGTGGTTCCGCTCTTCTCGAACAACTCCAACAACTCGCCCTTCGTAACAGTTCGCTCGCTCCCGAAGATATTCAACGGGCAATCTCCGAAATATTACACGATAAAGATGTCTCCAATATTAAACCAATTGATGTGTACGGAGCAAAACCAATTCGCCCCAAAACCGCCGGTCAAGCACGGTATGTTGAATTACTTCGGTCAAAAGCAATCGTTATTTGTGTCGGACCAGCCGGAACCGGTAAAACTTATCTTGCGGTTGCCAAAGCGATTGAAGCACTCAAAACCGAAACAGTTCGAAAAATTGTTCTCGTCCGTCCTGCCGTAGAAGCCGGTGAAAGTCTTGGATTTTTGCCGGGTGACTTGCAGGCAAAAATCAATCCCTATTTGCGACCACTTTTCGACGCACTCGGCGATATGATGGAACGTGATTTATTGAAACGATCAATGGAAGAAGATCGAATCGAAGTCATTCCCCTTGCTTACATGCGTGGGCGAACCCTCAACAACGCCTCCATTATTCTTGACGAAGCACAAAATACAACCGTTGCCCAAATGAAAATGTTTCTAACCCGCATGGGCGATTCCTCTACAATTACTGTGTGCGGCGATACCACACAAATCGATCTGCCGGAACACAAACGAAGCGGGTTAATCGACGCCCGACAACGGCTTAAACATATTGACGCTATCGGAATGATTCAACTCGACTCAAGCGATATTGTGCGTCATCAATTAGTACAACAAATCGTCAACGCTTACGAATAATATTTTTTGCTATGCCCTATCGAATACGTGATGGATTAATTGATTATCTGGAAATAATGCAGATCGCCGGTGTTTCAGAACTCGGACCGCCGGTGTTGCGGGATTGTGTTCCCGTAGAAAATATTGCAACGGAATATAACGAAATGTTTGCCGAAAGTTCCGATAACAAAAATTCTGATAAAAAGATTGAGAATACGGAAATTATTAACAATCCCGAAAACCAGCAACCTATTTTAGAACCGGTTTTCATTCAAAGTCGTGAATCGATTCCCTCAAAGCCAACAGAAGAGAGTGTACAGGAGTTGCCGATTTCTATGAGTATGAGTAAAAGTAAAACCGATCAACTTCAGGAACTTGCGCAAAAAGTGGCGCAATGTACATTGTGTCAAGAATTGGCGTTGACTCGCAAGCAAACCGTGTTCGGGGTTGGCAATCCCGATGCACAACTCGTGTTCCTCGGCGAAGCACCAGGCGCCGACGAAGATAAACAAGGAGAACCGTTTGTCGGACGTGCCGGAATGTTATTGAACGATATTATCGCCAAAGGAATGAAAATTCGACGTGAAGATGTTTATATCTGTAACATTCTGCGTTGCCGACCGCCAGGCAATCGAAATCCTTCGCCCGAAGAAGCACGATGTTGTAAACCGTTTCTCGATCAAACTCTCGAAATTATTCAGCCCAAATATATTTGTTGTCTGGGAACAATTGCAGCACAAAATCTGTTACAATCGCCCAACTCGATTGGTTCTATGCGTGGAAAAATATTTCATTACAATAATATCAAAGTCGTTTGTACTTATCATCCTGCCTATTTGCTCCGAAATCCATCCGCAAAAAAACAAACTTGGGAAGATATCCAACTCCTAATGCAGGAAATGGGATTGGCGGTACGTTAATTCGCATAAAATTCGGTTTATCGTTTTTGAAGTAAAAAAACAAGTTGTCAATCTCAGCAAAACCAAAAAGAAAAAATAAAACAATAAACATTCTTCTATAAAGTCATAATGTTGATACTGTAATTTTATGGCATGGAATGTGAACTTCTTGCCGGCTCAATGATTCGGTTTTGCGCAAAATTCAAGTGGTTTGACGTAAAATAATGTATTGTTTTATGTGTTGCTCTGAATTATGATAACAACGATTTATTGATCACGATGAGTTTGATCATAAATTCCTATCTGTCATAAATTGAATTGTCAAATCTTAATTATTGTTCAAGCTCCATATTATGAAAGGTTCATTCTGTTATGTTTCGAAAAACTATTGATCAGTTGGTGTTGGAAGTTCATCAAGATCGTTGTTCCGCCGGACGTGCTGCCGGAATGGCTGCGGCAGAAAAATTAAAAACAGTTTTGGCGGAAAAAGGCAAGGCTCGTGTGATTTTTGCTGCCGCTCCCAGTCAAAACGAAACACTTGAAACATTGGCTCATGTTTCGGGAATCGAATGGAATAAAGTTACGGCATTTCACATGGACGAATATATTGGTCTTGCTGATGATGCTCCTGAACGATTTTCGTTTTACTTGCAGACACATATTTTCAATAAGTGTCCGTTTGCGGAGATTCATCTTCTTTCCGGTAACAATCCACAACTTATCTGTAACGAATATGCACAAAAACTCGCAATGGAACCGATTGATCTGATTTGTATGGGAATTGGCGAAAACGGTCATATTGCGTTTAATGATCCGCCTGTTGCCGATTTTAACGATTTACAACTTGTTAAAATAGTCGAGCTTGATCAATCTTGTCGTCAACAACAAGTTCATGATGGTTGTTTTCCTGATCTTGATGCAGTTCCGAAGCGGGCGGTTACACTAACAATTCCGGCGTTGATGTCTGGAGATTGTCTTATTTGTACGGTTCTTGGTCAACGAAAAGGAGCCGCTGTCCGTCGAATGATTGCCGGCAACATCTCAACAGAATGTCCGGCAACTATTTTACGTACACATAAAAATTGTACCGTTTTTGTTGATCGGGATTGTTATGAATGATCAGGTGCAGCAAAATTTTCGTTAAACCGAAGTTCCGAGCTAAAATGTTTTGTTTTTCGTTGTAATTCTCTACATATTCGAAATATACGTTGAATTTAGTTGCAAAAATTGTAGGCATGTGAAAATAATTGTTTTATGGGTCGAGTGTAAGCGCAATTGACGCACCA
Organism: Planctomycetaceae bacterium; assembly: GCA_031254675.1. Taxonomy (GTDB): domain Bacteria; phylum Planctomycetota; class Planctomycetia; order Pirellulales; family Thermoguttaceae; genus WRKP01. The sequence continues at coordinate 7,323 of JAIRTV010000515.1, forward strand.
AATGACATTTTAAATACACTTGAGTGCGTCAAGTTCGTTTGTACTCGACCTGTTATTTTTTTTGAAATTTTTAGAAACGATAATTTGTTTCATTTCTTGTTGTACTTCCTAAAAATTGTTCCAAACCATATTGTTGTATTAATAATTTGGGCGATTTCAATGTTTGTGAAGGGCACATATATATTAAAAGATTTTTTCGTAAATAATAATAAAAATTCTAATAATCAGTAAGAGGAACAATGACAGAATATAAACACAAAATGTCCGTTAGTAATCCTCTTGCCTTTATTAACTGGACTTTTGCAAAGTTGTGTTTCACACTGTAAATCAAAGGGTTTGAAACATTGAAATCACCCGATTTTGCTGTATTATTGTATCGTATATTGCGTTT
>JAIRTV010000533.1 GCA_031254675.1 Planctomycetaceae bacterium
AAATTCCGTAATTGCCGACACCATCAAGAGTTGCTTTGGAAAAATCATCACAGCCAAAATAAAATTCAACCCCCAACTCCCCTGTCAAATCAGGTAAAATCCCTATATCTAGTATTTGAAATCGCTCCAAACCCCAAAATAGCCGGTTTAGTTGCAAAAGTTCATTTTTTCGTTAAACTTTACCACACTTGCATTCCAAAATTCGGCAGTGACGAGCCGGATAAGTCCAGTTTAAGGTTCGTTTCATTAGATTTCTTACTAACTCTTGTTGCCCAAACACAACAAATAAAAGAAATCATTGGAAGCGATTTCCCATAAAAGAACGGAGGCTTTCCCCAAAAAGACTATCGGTTGTTCAATAAAAAAGCATTTCATTCTGCCACGCAGGGACTTTGTTATCAAATCATTTTCAAATTATTGCCGCGATAAAATTCAGAAGACAATAGTTATTGAGAATGTGCGAATGATTGAATCGTCATTTTTGTGATGTCGATTTTTGGTTTCTGAATACCGGATTGATTTACCGCCGTTGAGATTTGTTCAAGAACGTCCTCCGGTTTGAGGTTTATTCTTTTTTACCCTGTCAATCGCCTCTTTTTTGTGGTAGTCGGCAATTTTTTATGGGTTGATTCGTTGCCCAAGAGATGTTCCTGTTACTTAGGAGGATTGAGAATGCCAAGGAAGCCTCAGATCGGAATCAACTCGGATTACCGCGCTGCTCAAAAAGGAGTACCGGCTTTAAGTGTTGTGTTTTCCGGCTACTATGATTCCCTTCTTCAGGCGGGCGCTGTGCCTGTTGTAATTCCCCCCTTTCCCGAAAATAAAGACCTTGACGCCAACTTAGAGCAAGTTATTGCCATGCTTGATGGAATCGTCATGGTTGGAGGGGCAGACCTTGACCCACGGCGTGATGGATTTATGCTCCATTCGTCGGTGAAATTACTTGATGAACGTCGTGAGACGTTTGACCGTTTTCTAATCGAAAAAGTTGCCGAACACCGAGTGCCGCTTCTCGCCATCGGAACAGGGATGCAACTCCTGAATGTCTCTCAAGGAGGAACTTTGTTCCTACATATTCCAGAAGACTTGCCAAAAGCTCTTCCCCATCGCGACGCTATGGATCCAAACCATCGCCACGCGCTGATTATTGAAAAAGACACGCTCATGGAACGTGTCTATGGCGAAAACGATATTCGCGTCAACAGTTTGCATCACATGGCGGTTGACGATGTTGCGCCGGGTTTTCTCGTTACGGGTCGATGCCCGGACGGTGTTGTGGAAGTGATCGAATCATTGCACCACGATTGGTTCGCCATCGGAACACAATTCCATCCCGAAAGCCCTTCCGCAACCGCTTTGGATATTCGTATTTTCAAAGAATTTGTGCAAGGAATTATTGCACGGAACCAAAATAGGGAAGTCTCTTTCCTAGAAATCGAAGAACCAGCGTTCGTTTAAACTTTCGACGGTAAAAACAACGCAGCCTTCTTCGCAGCTCGAACGGTTACCGGTCAATCCGGTAACCGTTTCGTGATCTCTACTCGGTATCTCGCTCAGACGGAACCAAATGGATCACACTGATTTCCGGCTTGCACAAAAAACGAATTCGCGGCGCCCAACCGCGTTCCATTCCGCTGCCGCGAGTAATCAACAACCGCCCACCATTTTCGTACGTGAACAGACCACTCATCATGTCTCGCGGAATCTGTTTGACAAAACCATCTCCCCCCAACCCAATCGCCCCATAAAAAGGAAGAACGACTTGACCACCATGCGTATGACCGGCAAGCATTAAATCCGGTGCCCGTTCCGCATTCCGATAACCTTCGTCCAAACCCGGATAACGTTCACTACGAAAACCGTTGATCGCAAAATTGGGACGATGCCCAGCCATCACAATAAAATTTCCCGTGTCCGTTAAACCACGCTCGCCCACACTCCCCGCCGTATCATTCAACGTTAACAACACCAAATCAATCGGTCCTAAACCTTGTTCCACACCTAAATTTTCCAAAATAGTTGAATCGGAAATCATCTCAATTCCCGTGTCTTCGAACAAATCATTGGGTCCGATATTCCCCCCAATAGCGTACACCCCAAGCGGCGCCGTCAAGGGAATCTCCCGAAATAACTCGGTAAACCGCTCCGGTAAATCAACAACTCCCCGCGTTCCCTGATAATACTGCAAATAATCGCCCCCAAGAATAATCAAATCCGCTTGTTGTTGTTGAATTAAGTTTAATGTTCGGCGTTCGTAGTTACCGATCCTGTCCGTTTGAATATCCGCTACAAAAACAATCTTGAGCGGTTTGCTCAGTTTCGGCGTCTCAATCGCATAATGTTCAACCACAAGATTGTACGGCTCCCAAACAAGCATGTCGAAACCAATACCAAAAATCAACAAACCACATAAACCAGAAAAAATCGAAACAACAATCCGGCGTTTTCGAAACAACAAAAATGCAACGATAAAAAGAAAAGCACTGCCGTGATAAGTTAAACCTTCCATCATACATTGCCCTCGGTTGGTATCGAATATTTTGGCAATACTTATGATTCCGGCAATACCAACAAAACCAAACAAACCAAGACTGAAAAAATCCACCAATATCGACCAACGCGGTTGAATCGGTTGCCGAATATTCATTTGCGGCATTGGAGATAAACTAAGATTATCAGTGGACGGCAACAATTTGCCCAATACCGACCTCCACAATAATAAAAGCGAAAATCCAACCAGAAGTAAGATGTCCAACACAAACATCATAGAATGAAAAGGAATCGTATCCATAAATGTAATCGTATAAAAAATGTAATATCGAAGTAATATTGTGGTTTCGGGATTGCGATCTTTGAAATAGGCGCAAATGTCGTAGAGCGAAACATTTACATTGAACTTTATTCTTTAACCTCTCCCTAACACCGAGTATTAACGTGAAATACCTTTGTGCTAGGGAGAGGTTAAAGAAAATGTCTAATACAGAACGCATTGTCGTGTGTCTCGCAAATCACGAACCACAAAATGTTGATGTTTATGATTCGAGATTGGGTTTATTCACGGACACGACTGTTTGCCGAATCATCCACGCAATAACCACCAAACCCGCAACAAACACAATCAAAAATGTTATAAGCGGTGACCATTGGATATTCGTTGGCATGTTCGCAACATCAATGTATTGCCTGACACCGGCATTTTGACCAATCTGGCGAATAATACCAAAACCGGAAAGTGTGAGAAGATGAAATAAAACAGCAACTGTTATCAATTTACCGGAATGACGAGCAACCAATCCAGCGAATAGAAGGGAAACAACAACAAGGTAGGCCAAAAGAACAATCCAGCCAAAATAAGGATAAGCGATTGTTATATTTTCACCACAGTTGCCGTTTTTCACTGCCCATTCTGTTCCGGTGAGTGTGATTGCTCCTAGAGCGGTCAAAAGAACTGACAATAATATTGTCCAACGCCGATAGGGTGTTACCCAATCCGAAACGGATTCTTCTGATTGTTGTGCTGCATTTTGACAGGAACAATGATTCTTTGCTCTTATCAAGAGATGTGAATCGACGACCGCCCAAACTCCGGCGGTTATCAACCCCAATCCAAACATGGTCGCCAACCGAATCCAAAGTGCCATGTCCCGCATATTATTGGCAACACCGGTTGTAGCACCGTAATAATTGGTTCGTTCCATTATTCCCGCCCACAGATCCGTGCGAACCATTAACGTCAAACCGTTGGAAATCAAAATGCCAATCACTATCAGACAAAACGACGCAATCAATCCATAAAACGCCGGACGACAAACACATTGTTGTTTATTCTTGCGACAATGACATTCGCTATTGTTGTTATTGTCATTGTTTTTATTGTGTTGGTAACTGAATGCGGCAAGATAGAGGGCGTAATAACCGACAATCAAAATCGGAATCACCGCAATCCAATGCCACGCAGTTAAAATGGTTGCGGTGTAAAACGATTTGTAATAAGTTGTTTGCAAGAACAGTAGCGGCACAATCCCGAAATTGATACCGAGAGCCATAATAATTGGGAATTGTCCGAACATCCGTTGGGCGTAACGCCGTGAGTATTGGCAATTCCAGAGTGTGCAGAGAACAGCAACCGGTAAACCGGCAAACCAAAGTCCCATCGGAATCAGATGCAATACGAAACCAACTACTTTGAAAAATTGGACAAACCAGAAAGGAGCGGGTGTTCCGGGCAATAACATTGTTAAGTCGTTCATGATAAATTTATTGAATAAGGGTTGGCAGACTTGCTTCCGGTGTTGGTGACAGTTCCTGAGCTGGCAGTACCTGAGTTGGCAGTGCCTGAGCTGGCAGTGTCTGAGTTGGAAGTGCCTGAGTTGGAAGCGGATTGGGCATGATGACTCCTTGATTTTGCAGAAATTCCGGCGCACACAGATCAACAGGACGATAACCGGCAAATGTTGGCATTGTGAACATATCAGTGGAAAATGGTGTTGTTACGTTGAATGCGGGGGTTCCTAGGTCAATGGTTGTTTTTCCTTCGGTGCCGCGACATTGTACTTCGACACGTCGTGCGTACAAAACTCCTGTTCCTTTATCATACCGGTGATCGCTTGAAATTGCTAGGGCGACCAATTCATTTTGCGGAGAATACATTTCCTGCCGCAACACCCAACCGTTTTGTGCATTGATAATTGTTCTTTTGACGAATTGTCCGGACGGGGTTTGTCGTCGTGAAATGATTGCCCAATGTCCTTCGTCGGTGGTGGTGGGACCTTCGTGTAGGTCTTCGGCTTTAAACTCAATAATGCCCAATGCTTCGATCAACCAATCCGGTTCGAGTGGAACGGCGGAACGTACCGGACAGATGGGGAATTGGTCGTGCCGGCAATACCACATCTCCCCAGGCAAACGTCGAACCCAAAGCCAAAACAATGTATCGTTGCTTCCAAAATCAATTTCTTGTCCGCCGAGGGTTGTTGCGGAACCTTGAAGTCGAAGACGTTTGGGGCGTTCGAATGTTAATCGGGATTGCACTGGCCAAAGAACACCCGGAACAAGAATGGAAGCATTTTCGGTGGTCATATTCCGAATCGCCATACTATTCCGGTTGATGGCGGAGGTAATTTGTTCTAATGTTGGATGTTGTGTGGTGATTAGCGGAGGAGCTTTGGGGTTGTTTGGGCGAAAGGCGTTCCTGAATAACTGGCAACCGGAACACAAAACACACAATATTAAAATTGGTAAAAATTTCTTCAACATGATTTTTTTTATTAGATTTTGTTCTAACCTTTTTGAATTGGTGATTACTTTGCGTAAGATTTGGTTACTTCGGAGAATACATAACGAGGAAAAAATCGGTTAAAATAAAAGGAAGTTAAGAAAGGGGGAAAACACTTTTGTGGAGAATAACAATAGAACGACACACACACAAGAGCAATTGGAAAAAATATCATCACAACAATAAGGATGACAACGAAATCGTTTGTGTGCCTTCGCAATGGGTACGGCTAGACAGGGCAACATTTCGGAAAACTCTTAACAGTATCACTGTCATTTTGCATTACTGTCATTTTGCGCAGAACAGGAACAACATATCTTTTCGGCTTGATTGCCAACCTTTCTTTTCAGGTGGGCAATCTTTCTTTTCAAGTGGACGACCTGAAAAGAAAGGGAGAATCCCGGCTCAAGGAAGGGTTAGAGAAAAGATCCACTGTCATATCTGTACAGTGTAATTTAGATACGTTGATTTGCGTGACTTTTTGGTAGTCTATTTTTTGTTTTGTAGTGGTAGAATCTTGCGTACTCTCTTCGTAAAGAACGTTTTTCGATTGTCCATTTTACCCAATTTGGACAAGTACGTGTTGCATGATGTCGCAGTTG
>JAIRTV010000012.1 GCA_031254675.1 Planctomycetaceae bacterium
TTGTATTTCGCCGCCGCATTGCCGGTTGGCAATGTTTCAATGTTTTCACCAAACCACCGAAAATGTCAAACTTCTCATCAATTCCAAAAATTTTACATCGGAGTCTTGAACAATAATTAGGAAATTGTTAAAATCATTTCCTAGTTGTTCCGATTTTACTTTCTTTTACCGCTCCACAAGATGTAGAAGAATCTGCCTAACTCGTAAACTGTTTCGGAGAATAAAACAATGGCAAAACCCAAATCAAACACTTTCCCAAAACTTCACAACGCTACATGGCCTGGTGTTGTTGGCAAAGGCGGTGCAGATGCTGATCCTATTATTGATCTCGACACAATGCTCCGTCTCACGACAGAAGCCGAAGTTGATGGAATTAAATTTGACGGCTTTGATCTGTTCCTAAGTAATCCCCATTTTGATATTGATTCGTCAAGCGACGACATCAAAAAACTTGTCGAAAAAGCACAATCTCTTCACCTCGAAATCGGAACGGTTGTCGCACCGGTTTGGAGCGGAACCGGCGGCGGATCCGCAATGGGAAATGAAACAGAACGCCAAAAATTCCTAACTCAAATAAAAAAAGCCTGCCAAATCGCTTCCGAACTTCGCAAACTTGGTGTTCGCCCCAATGGTTGTATTCGGATTGATACGTCGGCAAGCGTTGAAGATTGGGCAAAAGACCCAGAAGGAAACCAAAAACTAATCGCCAAAACTTTCACCGAAGCCTGCAAAATTGCAGCTCAATTCGACGAAGTCCTCGCTTGCGAAGGAGAAATTTGTTGGGGCGGAATTCACAGTTGGAAACGAATGCTTCAAATTCTCGAAATGGTCGATCTTCCCCAAACACTCGGTTTTCAAGCCGATATGTCTCACACCTTGCTGTACCTGCTCGGCTACAACGCCCCAGAAGACCGACTCCTACCAGAAAATTTCGACTGGAATGATAAAACCGCCTTCGACTCCGCCTACAGCAAAATGACGAATGAGTTGCGACATTGGACAGTCGATTTGCACATCGCACAAAATGACGGCACCGTGTTCGGTAGCGGCGACCACGATAAAACCGGTCGGCATTGCCTCGCAAAAGATCCAAACGGTAAACTCGATATCGCCTATTACGCCGGATTTTGGCTCAAAGACGAAGACGGATTGACCAAACGGTTCAACCACATCTGTTGGGACGGCTGCATGTTTCCCAATACCGTTATGATGAACCCACAAACATGGAACGATATTCTCGCCACCATGATGAATGTCCGAAATAATTACGGCTGGAAATAAATCTCCACCACACAACCAACAACATAAAACTTCAAAACAAGATTTCAACATCACAACACAAAATATTAGAACAAAAGAGGACACATTGAGTTGCGGTAATATCGCAAAAGGTTTAATCCTCTTTTTTCAATATCACAATTTCTCACAACTTTTTCCAACAACCTTTACAAACAGAAAATGACGATGAAATTCAAATTATTACTTTGTTGTGTTTTATTATTGTTTGTTGTACCGGTTTTCGTTTCGACGATGGTTTTGGTCGCCGCGGAACCTGTCGGAACAAGCAAAGCCTTTCAAGGACCTGTCGGTTTGGTCGTCTATTCTTTACGCAACCAAATCAAAGAAAATGGAGCCATCGCATTGGATTTTGCCAAAGAACAAGGCTTTGTCGAAGTCGAAATCGGTTTGGAAAACCATTACGGTTTGACGCAAGAGCAAATGAAAGAAGCCCTAAAACAACGCGGTCTAAAACCAATCGGCGCACACGCCGGATACGATTTTCTTTTGAAACAAACCGATAAAGCAATAGAAATTGCCAATGATTTGGGAATTAAATATGTCGGTGTTGCTTGGGCACCTCACCAAAAACCATTCAACGAAGCTCAAACATTGAGAATCGCCGACGATTTCAACACAATCGGAAAACGACTCAAAGAAAAAGGGATTCAATTCTATTATCATAATCACGGCTACGAATTTTATCCGTATAAAAACGACGAAACGTTGTTCGATTTATTGGTTCAAAAAACCGATCCTGATTTTGTCCAATTTGAAATGGATGTGATGTGGACGGTTTTTCCAGGTCAAGACCCCGTGAAATTGTTGAAAAAATATCCAAACCGTTGGATTATGATGCATTTGAAAGATTTAGCGAAAGGAGTTGAGGGCAATCTTAGCGGTGGAACGGATACAAAAAATGATGTTGCGTTGGGAACCGGTCAAGTGGATTATCCCGCCGTGCTTAAAGCCGCACAGGAAATCGGCGTCAAACATTATTTTATTGAAGACGAAAGTTCCGATGTTCTGAAACAAATTCCGCAAAGTCTGAAATATCTTTCCGGTATTGAATTTTGATTTTAGGCAAAAACAATGCGTTATGGAATTTTTGGTGGTGCATTTGATCCGATTCATATTGGTCATCTCTTGTTGGCGGAGAGTTGTCTTTGTCGGGCTTATTTGGATCGGGTTGTGTTCGTCCCAACCGGTATTTCGCCGCATCGTTCTGGCAAGGGAATTTACCAAGCGTCCGGCGAAGACCGTTTCAACATGGTGGAATTGGCGGTTACGGGTTGCGAAGAATTTTTGGTTAGCCGTTGCGAAATTGATCGGCAAGAACCAAGTTATACAATCGAAACGCTTCGATATTTCAAAAAAACGTTCACGTTGGTTGAGCCGGAATTATTCCTTTTGATGGGGGCGGACACGTTCAATGACTTACCGAATTGGTGTAACGTCCACGAAATCTGTCGTCTTGCAATGCCGTTGGTAGCATATCGTCCCGATGCGCCGTTGCCGTACTTTGATGCGTTGAACAGTTTTCTGCCCCAAGAATATTTGGAAAAAATCCAAAACAATATCATCGCAATGCCGCAAATAGAAATTTCTTCCACCGATATTCGAAATAGAATTTTTGACGGTAAAAGTATTCGTTTTCAGGTGCCGAAAAATGTTGAAGCCTATATTAAATCGCACCAATTATACAATAAGAAAATCAACAGCGACAACAAATCTCCTGTGTCTTGATTATTGACGCGACAAACGATCCGCTGAAATATTCTACTTTCCGTGTTTATAGTTAAGCGTGTGAGAATAGATGAAATTTTGCGGGATTATGGCGATATTTTTGGGGTTATGGAGTCATTTTGTTGGAAATTCTTTATGGAAAATGCCGATGCCATTGTTCTTCGAACCGTCGATTTCAGCGAAACAAGTCTCATTTTGACTCTTTTTACCCGCCAATTCGGTAAAATAGAGGCTTTGGCAAAAGGTGGACGCCGCTTGAAAAGTCCTTTCGAGTCTGCTCTTGACATACTCACCCGAATTCGTGTATCCTTCCTTCACAAAAAAAATAATACACTCGATTTGTTGACGGAAGCAAAACTTATTCGTCGATTTCGAGTTGTCGAATCGAATCTTGCCGGTTTGTTTGCAAGTTATTATGTTGTGGAATTAGTCGATTCCGTGACCGAAATCAATGACCCCAATCCAGCACTTTACGATTTAACTGTAAAAATACTCGCCCGACTCGAACAAGGAACCTTGTTAATGAGAAGCCTCATTCGTTTTGAAGGTTTACTCCTCAAAACCATCGGACAACAACCATCACTTGAGAATTGCGCGGAATGCGGAACAACCATCAACTCCAACTTTCATACCGAAAATACCGAACAAAAACGAGTTGCGTTTGGTTATATTGACGGCGGTGCACTTTGCGTTCGGTGCGCCAAACTATTACGCCAAACAGAACACGGAAAATTTTTAACCTCCATCTCCACCAACGCCTTGCACGGCATGAAACTATTAACCGACCCACTCGATAAAACCGAAAATTGGAAACAAATCAAATTAGAACAGAATGTACAAAACGAAATACGCGGAATACATAATCATTATTTCAGCCATCTGCTCGGCAGAAGACCACGATTGTATGATTGGTTGAATTTTATTGCTCAAAACGATAAGGAAATAATACAGAAATGAATTTGTCCTTGTAAAAACACATTGCAAAACATTTGTAAAAGCGCAATGCCTTTCCTCTCAACAATAGGCACGGCGTCTTTGTAAATCCTTGCGAATCCTTGTGAAAATTTTACTAAATAAATTACCGGAATAATTTACCTTTTTTCCATTTATTTTATTCTTTGCCAAAGTTTATGCGAAATCACATTGGGACATTTTGGGGCGTTGTTTTATTGTCGGCGATTTTATTGTCAACATTTATTTTGGTGATGGTGGGTTGTCGCAGTGCCTCGAACACGTTTTCGGCAACGCGGGGTTGGTTTCAGCCGGAGGTTCGTGGTCAAGCTCCTGCGTGGGACGGGAACACGAATCCGGACGCTTTTTCGAGTTCTCAAGTTGTTGCCGTGCCGGAAATTCCAGCAACTATTCCAGCTCCAACTCCCGTTTCAACTCCGAATCCGATTCCGAATCCGGCAACTGTTGCTCCGGTTGTTCCTGATCCGTTTTTGGCGGTTTCGCAAGCGGAATCTGTTCCGGCGACACCGTTACCGGCGCCGCTTCCCGAGCAACCGGTTCCACCGCAAATGTTGCCGATTGTCCAGGAAGACCATCCTTGGAGTTCGCCGACCAGTCATCATCACGTGGAACCAATTCCGACATTGGCTTCGTCGCCGGCTTCATTACCGGTTTCGTCGCCGTTACATTCGGGTTCGCCGATTGCGGATCCGTGGAGTTTCGACAATCCCAATAATATTCGCGACGCCGTGTCAATCGAAGAGCAGGCAAAACGTGAAGAAAACGAAATGGAAAAAGCACGACTTGCGGAATTGGCGACTGCCCAACGCAAAAACGGAACCCCGGAATATCTCCAACCGTTGCCGAAATGGAACGGTCCTTTTGAAACGCGCGAAACCCTGCAAACAATCGAACAAGATATTATTCGGCAAGTCGGATATTCCGAAGAAAAAGCCAAAAGTTTTGACAATTTGCCGGTTTATGATTGGGAGAAGGAAGAGTCTAAAGGTTTTGACTGGTCGGTTCTTGATCCGGTTAATTTTTTTACGAAGGTTCGGGATTGGGTTGGTCTTGGACCTGACGAAACCAAAGCCAATGCCGCGATGAAAAAAGGGCGTGAGATTCTTTTGACGACACCGGATTTGCGGGATCGTAAAAAATGTCTTGAGGCGGCGAAGCAATTTTCGGAGGCAGCCAAACGTTATCCTGATTCGTTGTTGGAAGAGGATGCGTTACATCTTGCGGGCGAGAGTTATTTTTTTGGTGAGGATTATACGCGGGCGATGAAATCTTATCAAAAGCTTTTGATTAAATATCAACATTCGAAACATATTGATAATGGGGTTCGGCGTTTATTTTCGATTGCGCGGTACTGGGAGCAAGAAGATCGGCGAGGGGTTTCTTCGATTAACATGACGGAAAAATCGCGTCCGACATTTGACACGTTTGGTTATGCCAAGAAAGCCTACGAGACGATTTTTATTAACGACCCGAATGGTCCGAAATCTGATGATGCGGTGATGGCGTTGGCGACGGCTTATTTATTGCGGGGGCGTTACAAGGGCGACGACAATTATAATCATGCGGCTTATTATTATCATTTTTTGCGGGAAAATTATCCGTTGAGCCGACATATTACTCAGGCGCATGAATTTGAGTTGGAGGCGCGAACCAAAGCGTATATGGGTGCCGAACACAGCAGCACAACTCTAGACGAAGCTCAAAAATTAGCGGATATGACGCTTCGGCAATTTCATTCTGAATTGGACGAAGACGAAAGAGATGAAATTCTTGATATTCAGGAGACGATTATCCACCGTCAAGCAGAACGAGAATGGACATTGGGGCAATTTTACGACAAAAAGCAATATTATGGTTCGGCAAAACTGTATTATGAGAAATTGCTGGACAAATATCCGCAAACGGATTATGCGGAAAAAGCGAGGGTTCGGTTGGAACAAATTCAGGACAAACCGGATCAACCGGATCAATTTAATTTCATCAAAAAAATCTTCCGTCTGAAAGGAACTTAGTCAAGTGAATAGTTAGTAGTGAATAGTTATGAGTGAATAGTGAATAGTTCGCAAGCGGAATTATTACCATTTTGGCAATAATTCTGCTTGCGGCATTTTAACTATTCACTATTAACTACAAGGGGTTAGTCGGCTATCGCCGATGTGATGGTGGGTGAAAGCCCTTCGGCGAAACATCACCTACCTTTGAGGTAACATCACCTACTTTATACATTGTTTTCAAAGACTTAAAGACAAGGAAGCAATAAATTCGGGACAGTACCAAATTGTGCCTGCTTTGTCATATTAAGTTAGAGAAAAAGTCTAATGTTTTGCCAAGATATTGTTTATTTTGGGAAACATCATGGGAATATTCATTGCGTTATTTACAATTCACAAAACGTAAAACAATTGCAAAAATTACGCTGGTTTTGTTTTAACGAAATGTTTATCGAGACAGAGTTCTTTTTCAGAAATTCCCAGAGCAATCCCAACAAGATCCGAAAGATAATACACGGGCAAATTGAGTTGTTCTTTAAATTGTTTTTCGATGGCGGCTTGTTTCATATCGAGGTTGACATGGCACATCGGGCAAGCAACAACCATACAATTAGCACCATGTTTTTTGGCGTTACGAAGAATTTTGCCTGCTAAATCAATAATGATGGAATCGTCGGCTAAGGTTAATCCGGCGCCGCAACATTCCGTTTTATAATTCCAATCGTCAACCGGTTCCGCTCCCAACGCTTGGAGCAATATTTCCATCGAACTTGGTTGTTCGCAGTCGTCGAATTGCAAATCTTTAGGCGGACGAGTTAGCAAACATCCGTAATAACATGCCGGTTTGTAACCGTCCAATTTTTTCGTAACTAACGCCGTGAGTTTTTCGAGACCGATTTTTTGAAAAATTTGAATTAGATTAACAATTTCCGTTGTTCCGGCAACAGCATCTTCGACAATTTGTGACATTTCATGGCGTAGTGCTTCTGAATTTTTCAATTCATTGGTCACTTTAATCAGTTCCATCGAACACATGGGGCAAGGCGCAAAAAGTTGTTGGATACCGTCCCGTTCGGCGATTGCCAGGTTGCGGGCGGGCAATGCGATTGCCAGTTTTTTATTGATATTGTGTGCCGCTGTTGCGCCGCAACAAATCCAATCGTCAAGTTCACGCAAACCAATTTGAAGTCGCTTCATACATGCCCGAACCGATTTTTCATAGTCATAAGACGAACCATGTAACGCACAACCAGGATAATAACCAATGTCCATTCGTTTCTCCTTCATTTTGTCTGTTGTTTACAGAGTTACGCAGATTTTGGAAAGATTGTTTCTTTTTCAAAAATAACTTTTCTAAAGGCAACCATTATATCCAAAATGTTCCAGACACTCAAGGGAACTGCCGGAAATCTAATTTTCTTGGCATTGATAGGCTGATGTGTTCATTTAGGTTAACAAAGTGAGCAATGTCTCACCGAAACATTGCTCACCGGAAGTTAATATTTATACTAAAATCAAACACGTAAACATCAGAATAATGTTACTGTTTTTCATTAACGCTAACATAATCCAACGGCAAATTATTGTAAAGGCGGGCAAGAACCGCAATACGAAAATCACCGTGCCCAAAATGATCAATCGATTTGGAAAGATAATGAGAAATGGGCGGTTTCACGGAATCAGCATCAGCTCTTGTATAATCACTAATTCCTATTTTTCGTTTTACTGCGTCAACAGCAAGTTTCACAAATAAATCTTGATCTTTTGCATTGGCGGTACAGAGAATTTGTTTTGCTTCCGGTTTGAGGTATTTACGTACTTTTTGCATTCCTTGAATATCGACAAACTCACTTTGTAACCAATCAATTTCTTTCAAAAGCGAAGTTTCTTCGTATTCCAGACTATTAACGTCATACGTCGCCAGCCAAATGATACTGTTTGGTTTAACCTGTTTTGTTACTGTTTTTATTTGTTGCCATGCTCGTTCAATGGCTTTGCGGCGGAAAACGAGTTCTATTTCCGGCGACATTTTTTCTTTGCCGGGGAATTTTTCTTCCATTAATTCCTGATACATTTCCTGCTCGCACGGCAACCATTGCAACGGCGGCAAGGGACTTTTTCCACCGCCGGGATTGTGAAACCAATCTAACATAAACCCGTCAATATCCGCTTTTTTCAGAGCTTCTTCAATTGAGGCACATAAATAATTGAGATATGTTTTCGTAAAAGGAATCCGTTGCAGACCTTTCTTGTAGCAAGAATCGTTATGTTCTTTTTCCCATCGTGCGTTGTCGCCGATACAAAAAGTTCCCATTACTTTTTTGTTTTTTTGATGACCAAGCCGCACCATTTCTGTTAGAAAATCATGCTTCAAACCGGGTTGTTCCGGTGTCACTTTGCTTTTGTACCAAGCATAACCATTGACACTAACAACAGGTACTTTAATTGTGTTACAACCGAAATCAAAATACCATTGTGCATGTTCTTTTGGATCGGCGTTTGCCCATTGACCGGGTTTCGCAAGACTACCGTTTTGATTGAAATTGAAATCAATAGTAAATGTACGAATTGGTTCATCATCATTCGTTTTGTCGGCAGCCTGAATTGGTGAAATCCAATCAGGTTGCAAAATGCCGGTCAACGCCGCACTCACAGCAAAAGCACCGCTCTGTTTCAAAAAATAGCGGCGAGTATTTTTGTTGTCATTTGTTTTCATGGGATTACTCCTATAAATTGAGGGTGAAAATGGAAACTTGTTAAGGATTGATTGAATTGTCGTTATTTTTATTTTTTTGACTGTTGCATACATTGTTGCAACGGAATAATATCAATAACGGAAATCGTATGCGGGGTGTCATGTTTTGTGTTTTTCATTCCGGAAGAAACGGCGTCGAAATTGGAGATAATCATTTTGCCGTCCACAACCACGCATTCACATGGAGCGTCCAACAAACCATCAACTCCATCAGTATCACCGTTTTCCCAAAGTTTCCAACATTGAACTTGTGTTTGTTCTTCACGAAAAGGCGTCATCACACGAATCGCATTTTCTTTCGGATCGTTGATGAAAATTAATTTTGAAACGGGATCGAAGAAAAGACCGTCGCAACAAGGACAACAATCTGTATCATCAAGAATTTTGATACACTTAACCGAATCATCTTCGTTAATTGTAACTGCAAAAATCGCACCGTCGCCGACATTGCCGAAATAAATCACGTTGTTGTGATCGACGGTCAAACCGTCTGCGCCGCTGATTTTCCAACCGCTTTTCTTCACTTCTTGTTTGATGACAAGATGTTTATCCTGACCATTTGGCAGAACGTTGAGTGGTTCGGTTTGCTTGAGAATTTCATCTTTTTTGAAACGCCAAAGTCCGCCGATTCCAGAATAACCTTCCAAATCAAGACAGGTATCTGTAACCCAAAGTTCCTCGTTATGCCACAAAATCGCGTTGGGAAGTTTCAAACCCACAACCACGGGTGTTATGATTCCGGTTGATTTACCGTTTTTCATTTCAACTTTCAAAATTCGCGATTTGTGATTTTTGTTGTACGAATATTGATTATCACAGACATAAAGGTTGCCGTCGGGACCAAAATCAAGTCCCATCGCTCCTGTCTGACCGGTTTCTTCCAACGGCGGATATTCCAGTAATTTTTCGAGTTTACCGTTTTTGTGCAAAATATTTAGTGTTGCCGGAAAATCTTTTTTCTTGCCGCCTTCCGCAACACCGTTGAGATTCGGACAATTCATATAAATTGTTCCGGTTTTTTCCTCAACCGTTAAACCGTCAGGGTTATGACACCATTCCGGCAAAGCGGCAAAGAGTTTCGGTTTATATTGTTCATGATTTTGTAAATCAATGTTGACCTGATCTTCCGAACAATCAACAATTTTCAATACGAAAACTTCTTCGGCAGCGAATTTCAGTGAATCAGGAAATGCCGGTAAATCAATTGTCGTACCATCAGCATTATATCGCGTTACTTTTATTTTTGTCGGATTAAAGCCTATTTCTGTCACGTCAAAATCCAAACGGTTCTCAATTGATTGATCAGAAAAATTCGCAAAGAGTAAAACAGCGGTTTTTTGTGACGGAATCCGCCATGCTCCGGCTCGAACAATATCTGTTGTTACAATTGTTGGCTGAAAAAAAAGCCAGTCGGCAGTGATTCGCGGCATGTTTCCGTGCAGTTTCGGTGGTCTTGCCATTTCGCCTTTGTAAAAAAATTCACGGAATTGATACCGCAGCGCAACGATTTTTTTTAGAAATTCAAATTTTTGTGGTTCATTCACAACTTGCGGAGAAATCCAGCCGATCTGTTCACCGAAAACAAAGGATTCCGCCATCTTCATTTTCGCTGCAATAACATGATCTGCTCCGTCGCCGTAACTTCGTCCGAACATCTGAATTGCTCCGCCGTACAAAGGAGTGTTTCCGATTGACTGCGTTGAAACAAGTTCATCGGGAAATTGGGCAATAAGTTGCGTTTTACTGCGATTGATGTTGGAGACAATAAATTGACTCGGTACAACAATGTCTCCGTAACGTAATTCAACGACAACGACAGATTTCAGATCGAACCAACGTCTTGCCGGATCAAGATCAACATTTTGAACGACAAGCCCATTGGCAGGAATTTTGTGAATTTCAATCTGTAATTCCGTTGCAAAAAGAAAA
>JAIRTV010000044.1 GCA_031254675.1 Planctomycetaceae bacterium
CAAGTAACCGATCCGGTTGTACAGTAAGGAGATAGGTAAGTTCACGTTGTTGAGCTTCATAAAACGGTCCGCTAAGGAGTCGGACTTCTTCCAACGGAAATGGAGACCGTTTTTGAGGAGCAGTTGGAACAACATGTTTCATACGTCCATCAAGCCAATCAGCTCCAGTTTCACCAATCACGAAACAACACAAAAATAACGTAATAAAAATACGTGTCAACATAAAAATCTCCATAAATTTTTTAAACGAAAATACTATTTGAATTTTTGTAATATTGCTATAGTCTTGGCGTTTTTCTATTCGAAAATACGAAAAATCGAGTAGAATTTAACCGTAACTCCTTTTAATTCAATTGGTCATAAAATTTACGAAATTCCTACTTTTCAGGAACAAATTTGTCATTGGGTTGTCTATTGCTGACGCAATTTTCGGAGAAAATTTCATTGGTTTATGTATCATAAATTTATATTTATCACATGTACAGTTACAAAATAACTATTGCTCGACATCGAATACGACCTCAGATGATGAGTCGGATTTGACTTCGATTATCAACGGAGTTTGAGCGAGGTTGGAATATTTGGACGGAATGATTGGCGGGCGTTTTCGGGCTTCCATCATTATTTTTGTTTCGTGATTTAGTCGTTCTTCATAACTCATTGCGTTCAAAACATTTTCCGGTGTTGAATCAATATAAGGCGGCAATGTCTTATTGATCGTTACCTTAAACATTCCTTCAGGTGAACCCGGTTCAGTAAAATTCGTGTACGATGTGTGAATGACCGCAATACCTTCCGAATTTGTAATACCACTTACTGCCCAATTATTGTGTTGAGAAGTTCGTGTTAAAAGAACCATTGCGCCTTCAACGGTGTTCCCTCCTTTAGTAACTTTAATTGTACAAGGATAGGTTTTAGGTCTGTCTGTGGAGACTTTTGAATGACATGCTGAAAGAAAACAGCAAAAAATCGAAACAATAAATAATAGAGAAATAATATAAAATTTCATTTCAAAACTTAGTGTTAGAGTAATCTTATTGAATAATATTTTATCTGAAACAAAAAAAATAATTAGTTTCAAATACTTACGATGGTAACATTTACCATCGTAAGTCATTAAGAGATCTGATTATGGTCCGGCAACAGATTCATCACCGGCAATGGTACCAAGTGCTCCCCAAACACCGTAAGGTGATGTACCGCTTAATGTTGTGGGGCGAGTTGCTGACAAATCAGTATTAATTGTATCGGAAATAAAACGAACAGAACCATCGCAATAGGCGGCATTGACACCCCCAGAATGATAGCTGGAAACACTCATTAACCCTTGATAACTGGTATCAGTTAAACAATGAGGTCCGTTTGGAGGTAGTGCCGTATTAAATCCTATTGAGATATAGTGATAACATACAAAACTACAGCCACGATAAATCGCATCATCAGATGGTGGATTCCCTGCCATGGTAAGTGTTCGAACGACTGCCGATGTTTGATATTCTTTTCGGTCTCCAGAGGTACCAAAAGCGGTGGTCAAACATAATTGAGGAGAGTCGGTACCTCCTGCACCAGCTACAACTAATCCACCTGACTTTGGACTCCGTGAGCCTGCTTCCTTAATGACTCCGGTTTCACTTATTGCAATCGTGTTAGAAGTTCCATCTGTGATTGCACTGAGAGGACACCAGCGGTAAACTTGTCCAAATATTCCCCGCGTCAAATTTGAAGTCATTCCCAATGATGAAGCATTATGCTGTCCGCCATGGTAACAGGCATAAAAACAGGAATCGCCCCAGTTGAGACAATAATTGCTCATCTGATGGTGGTTGAATGGTCCATCACCTTTATTGTTGCCATCTGAAGGACAAGTAAATCCGGGACAGTTAGTATAAGCAACATGGAGTTGTTTGAATCCTGGATGATCTGTCATAATCTGATCGTATCGCCCAACCTGTTCAAAAAAGGGAAGAACAAACACGTATGCAGATAATGCTTGCCATTCAGGGGCATTAGAGTTTCCGCCGGTGCCGGGAAACGTTTTGTGAACGTCTTCATAATTGAACATGGCTAGCATGATCTGTTTAAGATTGTTGTTGCACTGTATCCGTCTTGCTGCTTCCCGTGCGGCTTGAACTGCCGGCAACAGAAGTGCGATTAGCACGCCAATAATCGCAATAACCACAAGAAGTTCGACCAACGTAAAGCCGAATCGCAAAGAATGGGAAAGAGATAGAAACTTTTTAGAATAGCGTCGAAAAACCGACCACTCTCGACTATCCGTTTTCAATTTTCCACTCCATCTATCCCCCCCCCCCCTGTTTTACGTAACTTGCCCATTTTAATATTTGGCTTTTCGCAAAAAATATTGCAAAAATCCCAACAACACATTTCACTAAATTTTCCATTGTCATTCTCCTTATTTTACAAGGTTTTACCAAGATAATTGCGAAATGTTTGCCGAAAGACAACACGGCAAAAAATACGTATCACAATTAAATCAAATTAAAGTTTATGAAAAGCAGAACTAAATGTCAAGAGAAATTCTTCTTTTTTCCGAATTTTTTTTCGGCATTTTGGAAAGTAATCTTTTGGAAAAAAAGTTATCGATCTTTTGATTATTGAACTTTTTCTCAATAAATAAATTGAACACAGAAAAATAAAATAAAAAAATTTTGTGTTTTCCGTGTTCAAATAAAATCATTACAAAAACAAGTATGAAAGTAAAATACCGTGTGTTAGGTTGAAGTTAAAGAAAAAGTCTATCGTTAGTTGACTTTTAGCATTTAGTGGGATTATAATACCTTAGTTATGTATTTGATTTCGAAGATTGGTGTTCTCGTTTGACAAAATTGATAATCATTATGAACTTATTTGATTTTACGGAAATTCCCGCCGATGGAGAACGTTGGGTTCGATTTGCCAAAGATTTCTTACAACTTTTCGGCTTTCACATTGAAACGCCGCCTTATCGGGATACGGAAAATATTTTCGATTTTGTCGCGGTGGAACAAATTCCGGGTAAATTCAATTATCATCCGTTTCGTTGGCTCGTGAGTTGCCGACACAAAGCAGCAACTCGTACCGCTGTTAAAGAAAACGAAGAAGCAGATATTCTTGAACGTTTACTTCGTAGCCGCGCCGACGGATTTATTGGTTTTTATTCTACTTCTGTTTCTTCGCCGTTGGAGTTTTACCTTGCCGAACTCAAAAACAGTCTTCTAATCAAAGATTATCGAATTCTTGATGCGAAATTTTTGGAAACCCATCTCGCAACACCCGGTTTTGCCAAAATTGCGTTTCAATATTTCCCCAATTACGCCCAAATGCATCAGATTCTTCATCTTGTTGAAGACGAATATTTGCCCATTCTTTGCGAACATTGCCGGAAAGACTTGCTCAAAACTTTATTCACAGAAAATCAGGAAGGCGTAATCGTTCGTTTGCGGCGGCGGAAAGGCAACCATGAAGAAACAACGGTGATTGCCAATATTTATGCCGCTTGCAAGGGAAATTGCGATGCAGAATTGCAAACAAAATATTGTAATGGTACAAATTTAAATGCAGTTAGTTGGACGGATCTTTCTGATCTTGTTGCTTCGCCGATTTTTCTGGATTGGACACTTTCGCTTCTCCGAAAAATCGGAACCGATGAATTTACGTACACAACAGCAGCGTTGGATAAAGAAATTTATTTACTAAAAGCTCTTGCTCAATACGTGCTTCGAGAACCAACCGGCAAAAACACTTCGTCCGCCCAAACAACAATATTTTGAAAACTATCTCCAAATATTTACGATACAAAAACTTCTCTGCCTGACAACGAAATTTGATGCCGAAATATTTTAGGCGATTTTTGTTAACGTTTCTTTTATTGGCAACACAGTTGCACGCCCTTCTACAACATCTTCTGTAACGTGATAAACTTCACCCGCCGGAAGATCAGGAAGTTCATACATAATATCGAGCATAACGTTTTCAACAATCGACCGAAGACCACGCGCTCCCGTCTTCTTTTCGAGAGCTTTTCGCGCAATTGCCATCAACGCACTTTCCGTAAATTCAACATCCGCATCTTCCATTTGGAAAAGCCGTTTGTATTGTTTCACTAAAGCGTTTTTCGGTTCGCTCATAACACGAATCAACGCTGCCTCATCAAGTGAAGCAAGTGTCGAAATAACCGGCAACCGCCCAACCAATTCCGGAATCAATCCAAAATGGTTAATGTCCTCCGATGTAACCTTCGAAAGATAATTGGAACATTGTTCGTCGCGATTCTGTAACGCCGCTTGGTTGAAACCAATCGACTTTTTGCCAAGCCGTTGACCGATAATGTCTTCCAGACCAACAAATGTACCACCACAAATAAACAAAATATTTGTTGTATCAACTTGAATATATTGTTGTTCGGGATGTTTGCGTCCTCCTTGAGGCGGAACATTCGCAACCGTTCCCTCCAACATCTTAAGAAGCGACTGCTGAACTCCTTCACCAGAAACATCCCGCGTTATCGATACATTTTGCGATGTCTTACCGATCTTGTCAATTTCGTCAATGTAAATAATACCACGCTGAGCAAGTTCAACATCAAACTCCGCCGCATGTAAAAGTTTCAGAATTAGGTTCTCCACATCTTCGCCAACATAACCGGCTTCGGTCAATGTGGTTGCGTCACCAATAGCAAACGGCACATCAAGAATTTTAGCCAACGTTTGCGCAAGAAGCGTTTTTCCCGAACCCGTCGGTCCAATCAACATAACATTCGACTTGTCCAGAACAATATCGCTACCTTCGTCTTTATTGAGTAACCGTTTGTAATGATTATGAACCGCAACCGATAATACTTTCTTAGCGTGTTCCTGACCAACAACATACTCGTTGAGTCGCGTAACAATTTCACGCGGAGTCGGAACTCTTGAAAGCGGTTTCGATGATGAACCGTTGCGACGACGCCGTTCCTGAATCAGAATTGTTTGACATAAATCAATACATTCGCCGCAAATATAAACATCGCCCGGTCCTTCAACAAGCGGTCCAACGTCACGATAACTTTTGTGACAGAAAGAACAAAACGCATTTTTCTTGTTTGTTCCGCCGTTCCCTTTGTTCAAATTAGATTCTCGCCCGGATGACATGGAGTCGCCTTTCTGTGATTGAGGTTTATGTTTTCGAAAGTTCAATGATGTCTGTCTTTCAACGCGATTACCGGTTCCATGAGCCGGTCAAAAAAATATTGCTCACGATGAAATGATCCTGTCCGAATCCTTCGAAACTGATTTGTCATCCTTGGCTTAACAATTAATAAACGAAAATGTCCTAAACATTCAAATTTTAAATTCAAACGACACCTCCGGTTTTCATCTTTTTGATGTCTCAATTTTTATAACGTCATTTTTTGAAGTGTGTGTTTTATGTCGTAAGCGGAATTTGAACAAAAACGATCATTCACTTGCAACACGAACTACAAATCACACGTCCCAATAACTATCCAACTTGCAAAACATCAATCCAATAATTACCCAAAGTATATTTCGTAATTCCATTGTTGCATGTATTACGAAAAAACATGAGAGGTGTTTATATCTTTAACAATTTTTTATTGACAATTTTATGGTATCAATTCAGGAAAATTTTTGTCGAACATTCATTGACTGGTTTGTTTTGGCAAAATTTACAAAATTAACTTAATTTTCCCGTTTTCTTCAATTGGTAAATTTTATATGTTCTATTTTAGTTGCAAAAAAATAATTTTATCGGTTTACGACGGTTTCGTCATTCTCTTTGCCGTCGCAATACCCTGCAATTTTTGTTTCTTCGCTATTATCGGAAAAATCCGAACAATCTGAAAAATTCGCAGGATGATTATTTTGAGTTTTTGTTATTTTTTGGGCGACCAAAGCGACCGGATCAATTTGATTTTGGGTTTTATTTTTTTCTTCGTCAACAATTTGGAAAGCGAGTTGTTTCTTAATAATTCGGAATTCTGAATCAGAGAGTTTGCCTTGTGATTTCAATTCCCGAAAATTATTGAGGAGATCTTCGGTGTTAAGTTCCTTTTGTACCGATTTCTCATGTAATAATCCCACAACATAAATGGTAACCGCAATTATAATCGCTAAGATTGTGAAATAGATTACGAGTTGAATAATTTCTCCAGAAAACACGATCGGCATTGTTTTATTTTTGGTAAACTGCCGTTGTTTGGGGGAACTGTTTCCCATTACTTCATTCATGCTATAATATAACACTCACTTAGGGCTTTGGCAACTTAAATATTTGCGATTTTACCTGATTACTGATGATGAAGTTTCCGATTATACAAATCCCGTTTGCATTTCTTATTCTTTCTATTTTTTCTGTGAATGGTCTGTTTCTTCAGGCATTTGGTCAGGGAGGACAATTATATTCTGAAGTTTTGCCTCAAAATCCGGATGTGTTTGAAGGGGTTCAAGCGGCGGTTCGTGGAGACAACACGGTTGCCGACAAATATTTTGCGGAAGCGATGGAAAAGAAACCGGGTAGTCGTCCGGGTGGTGTGGATGCGGCAATGGCGTTTCTTGATCCGTCGTTGGAGTTGAAATTTTTTGATAAATCGCGGTTTTGGCTTGAAAAAACAGCGGAGGATTTTCCTGAAGATCCGGAAGCGTTTTTGCTCCTTGCGGACATTGCGCTTTCCGAATCGCGATATCTTGAATGTTCGATGTTGAGCAAACATGCGTTGGGGCTTGCCGAAAAATTTTCCGTCAACCCACAACGTCAACATTCGCTTCAAATTTACGGCGAAAAATTGCTTGCGGATACGGCAGAACGTCGCAAAAATTGGAATGAAGCGGTTAGGCAATTAACCAAGTTGCACGAATTGGAACCCGAAAACGCGGAATATCTTTATCGTCTTGGTTTGGTGCGATTTCGTCTTGGTCAAAAGGACGAAGCCGTTCAGATTCTTTCCCAAGCGGAATCTCAAAACAATAAATTACTTCCGGCGTTAATTCTTCTTGCGCAATTGTCGGAGCAACTCGGAAACAATGATGAAGCCGCACAATATCTTGCGAAAGCGATTGAGAAAGACGGAGACAATCCGCGTGTTCTTATTGCGGCGGCGGACTTGGAGTTGATATGGAACCATTTGGATAAGGTAAAAATGTTTGCGGAAAAAGCCCATCAACTTGATCCTAATTCATCGGATGCGGTGATTACACTTGGTATTGTTGATCTTTATGCGGGCGATTACGAAAAAGCGGAAGAAAAATTTACGAAAATTACGGAAGTGCAGCCTAATAATTCGGAAGCGATGATTGGTTTAGCACTTGCTCTTTGTGAGCAAAACGACGCTCGTCAATTGCGGCGGGCATTTACGGTGGCGAAACGCAACGCCGATCAGAATCCGTATTCGATCGATGCCCAAACAACATTGGCGTGGGTATTGGTTCAGGCAAATTCTTTAAATGAAGCGGAAAAAATTCTCATGCGGTATTTTAATACCAATGAATTAAACTCGCTTGGTGCTTATTATCTTGCGGTTATTTTTTCGCGACAAAATCGCAAAGACGAAGCGATTTTATTCTTAAAAACATCGTTAGCGGCAAATATTAATTTCCCCAAACGTGTTGCTGCTGAAAAATTACTCAAAACGCTCACGGAATAAATTTGAAACATCCAAAAGATAGATAATTGGGACAATCAAAAGGTTGGCAATGTTTCGGTGTTTCGGCATATTGGGCGGGCAATATTTCGCCAAAACATTGCGTCGGCGATAGTCGATTTGTCTCTGTGTTCGGATAGAAATGGAAAAACCAACTCAATGTATCGTTTAAGCTTTTGTTATAATATTTACGGCAATGTTACAGCATTACCGTCATTGACTTTGGCTAAAAAATATAAGGTTTCCCAATTCATGTTGCAGTTTATTGCACGAACGGAAGCGTCTCCAAGAACAAACTGAGTAACACCGACATGAATTCCGCCAAAAACAGCATGACTCCAAGGAATATCGCTCCATGAGGTTGGTTTGGTTGTCAAGACGGATTCCGGTGCATCATAAGCAGAACGTTTGAGACAACCGATACCAGGATGAATAAATCGAGCAGGACCACCGGCTGGAGAATTGACTCTGGGACTCAAATAACTACTGTCCCAATCATTTTCGTAAACATTTCCTTGCATATTCACAAAATCCGGTGGAATAAATTTTTCGCCGACAATCAATAAGTTACTCGTTCCATCCGTCCAATAAGCCATTGTGTCTCTTGGCTCCCAACTATTCGCAAATTGGGCAGGATTTCCCCATGCTGTTGGTGAAGTTCTGAAATTTAAAATGGCAACCCGAAATGGTCCACAACTATTTCGGGTCTGGTTGGAAGCGTCGGAATAAATGCAATAATTTGACCATCCACCATTCATGACGGAATTATAAGCACCTACTGTTCCAACATCTGGTCCGCCCTCAAATTCGTTGTATGTTCCAAATGTAACGACAAAAGCGTAATCACTACGTGGTCCGGCTCCTTCATTTCCACCGGTTGGCAAAGAAATACAATTCCCACTACGGCGTGAAGGACATTTATAAATTGAAACGTTACCAAATGCTTGTTGTACTGTGGTTCCGCCTCCTGATGCAACGGGAAGTTCGCCGGCGAACCAGCCGTCGCAATTGGTACCTGCTGCGCTACTGTCCATTGCCAACCCGAAATATAATGGCGGACAAGTGTGTCCCCAATTTTTTCGACCAACAGAGTTTAACACATCGTACAGCGGGTCTTGTTCGATGAAGGGATAAATTAATCCCCAAAGTGTTGGGCGAACATTTTGGATTGCACCTGGTGGAAGACCTCCACGCGAATCTTGAAAGTTGTGAACGGCAAGCCCGATTTGTTTTAGATGGTTCGAACATTGCATCCGCCTTGCTGCCTCACGTGCGGCTTGCACGGCTGGCAACAGCAAAGCAATCAACATGCCGATAATCGCAATCACGACAAGAAGTTCGACCAACGTAAAGCCGAACCGTGAAGAGCGAATCGAAGAGAAGAATTTAGTGAAAAAGCGCCGAAAAATTGACCCCTCTCCCCGCCCGCTGGGGGGGGGGGGGGGGGGGGGGGGGGGGGGGGG
>JAIRTV010000138.1 GCA_031254675.1 Planctomycetaceae bacterium
CTTAGTCCAATCGTGTTGCGTTTATTTTGCCGTGTTTCGGCA
Organism: Planctomycetaceae bacterium; assembly: GCA_031254675.1. Lineage (GTDB taxonomy): Bacteria > Planctomycetota > Planctomycetia > Pirellulales > Thermoguttaceae > WRKP01. Next base: position 43 of record JAIRTV010000138.1, read on the forward strand.
AGCGTTTCGCGGTCAATTTTATAAAACCTTAGAAAATAAGGAGAATGAAAATGGAAAATTTAGTCAAATGTGTTGTCAGCTTTTTGGCAATATTTTTTGCGAAAAGCCAAATGTTAAAATGGATAAGCTACGTAAGCCAGGGGGGGGGGGGGCTATATGGAGTGGAAAGTGGTCGATTTTTCGGCGTTTTTCCACAAAATTCTTCTCTTCGATTCGCTCTTCACGGTTCGGCTTTACGTTGGTCGAATTACTCGTGGTCATTGCAATTATCGGCGTGCTAATTGCATTACTGTTACCGGCGGTTCAGATGGCACGCGAAGCGGCACGGCGAATGACTTGCACAAACAACATGAAACAGTATCTGATAGGACTCCATAATTATCACGATACTCTCCAATCACTTCCAGCAAGCCGTTACCGTATGCCATCGACTCCGAGTTTTACCTCTGGATCAATGACTTTTGTCTTGTTTCCATTTATGGAACAACAAGCAGCGTATGAAACGACTGTTTACGGGCTATCAACATTTTCGCCAATTTCCATTGCGGCATCTCCGGCAATGAGAAATATTGCGTTCAAAACATTTGGTTGCCCTTCTGATCCGCATTTTGGTCAATGTTACGATTCCGGGTCCAATCCGATTTCACGTTGTAACATTATGTATAGTGCCGCCGATACGATAAGGAGAAATCATTACTCTCCTCCTTACAGTGCGCCAGGCGTAGCTGATTATGATGCAGCAACCAATCGTGCTCCGTTTTCGCCATTTAAATGGAAAGAACTCGGAGCCGTCAATGATGGCACATCAAATACCGTTGCGATTAGTGAATCGGCAACGCCAAAAGATATCGATGATAATGCTATTCGCGGTGGAGTTGTTTCGAACTGTGGAGGAAGTCTTCATGATAATCCCAAAACTAATTGTTTCGATAAACGCGATCCGGCTAATCCCAATTTCTTTAAATCAACTTTAACTTCGAATATTTATTCTCTACGAGGTCTAAGGATTGATATGGGATATCTTGTTTATTCTGGTTTTTGTACAATTCTTCCGCCCAATTCACCGAGTTGTGCTGTAAATTCACATACTACAACAAATATAAGTAATGACGGTTATGCTTTGATGTCGGCATCGAGTTATCATTCCGGCGGAGTCAATACCGGTTTTCTTGACGGTAGCGTCCACTTTGTGCAGGACGGAATCAATTGCGGAAATTTGAGCAATCCTCCGTTTCCATCCGGCACAACTCAAACCGGAGCAAGTTATTATGGCATTTGGGGAGCAATTGGTTCCATTAACGGCGGTGAAAATGCTTCACTGGAATAATAACAATAAATCATCAATAACTAATAATTACAACAATTACTATGAAACATAATTTTTTATTCCTAATATTGTCAATTTGTGTTGTTGCGTTTTTCGGTTGCAACAATAATGGTTCGCGACCGGAAGGCATGCCCAGACTTGTTCCGTGTGTTGTTACTGTTTTGAGCGAAGGGCAACCGCTTTCTGAAGTTGATGTTGCTTTTCACAGTTCCGATTCGACATTCAGGTGGGGAAGTAACGCCACAACCGACAGTAACGGTAAAGCCGTTATGGCTACTTACGGTCAATTTTTTGGAGTTGTCGAAGGGGAATATTCCGTAACTGTTACAAAACTAGAACGGGAAACGTTTGACAATGAACATCCGCCAAAACAAATTAAAGTGTTTACTTTAACTGATGTTCAGTACACCAATCCCCAAACAACACCACTAAAAATTACCGTTTCGGGAAAAACCACTCAAACATTCGATGTCGGCAAAACCGGAAAAAATGTGTTGCGACTCGAAAGCCCTATGTAAAAAATAGAATCAGGTGATATACTTTCGGTACTTAATATCTGATTGTTTCAGATTCAAGAAGCGAAATTGCAAGTAAACAAACGTAAAATTGTTCTCTTGTAATCATTAATTATCGAAAGTATATTCACTTTCCACTATCAACTTTCCACTATCAACTATCCTTTATTACCATGAAACAATTATTTAATTTGTTACTGTTTTTTGTTTTTGTTGTGTTTTTACCGAACCTCGTTTCGGCACAACAATTTCCGTCTCAAACTTTGTTGATCGAAGCAGAATCGTTTTCCGATTACGGCGGTTGGGTGATCGATCAGCAATATATGGATCAAATGGGTTCGCCGGTTTTGATGGCACACGGAATCGGTAAACCGGTTAAAGATGCAACAGTTAAGATTACATTTCCGGTTGCCGGAACGTATCGCGTGTTTGTGCGAACACGAAATTGGGTTGCTCCCTGGACAACCGAACACGCCCCAGGACAATTTCAACTTCTGCTCAACGGCAAACCAATCGATTCCGTGTTCGGAACAGAAGGCGAACCATGGCACTGGCAACACGGAGGAACAATTACCGTTTCTGAATCAACATTGGATTGTGTTTTGTCGTTGCATGATTTAACCGGTTTCGATGGTCGAGTTGATGCGATTTGTTTTACCGCCAACCCCAACTTCACACCGCCAAACGACAAAAAATCACTCACCATGTTACGTCGCCAAGCTCTTGGTTTGCCGGAAATTCCGCCGGATGCTTCGGAAAATCCTTTTGATTTTGTTGTTGTCGGTGCCGGTTATCCGGGACTCTGTGCCGCTATTACCGCTTCGCGGCTTGGTTTGAAAGTCGCACTCATTCAGGACAGACCAATGGTTGGCGGGAACGCCAGCCCCGAAATCAATGTCGGACCAGAAGGAATTATCAACCTTCCACCCTATCCCAATCTCGGCAATCTCGTGTATCAATTACGCAACGCCAAACATACTCGTTATACTGTCGAAAACCGTAATTTTGCACAAAAAGAAATGGAAATTCTACTTGCTGAAAAAAACATCTCTCTCTTTTTAGCAACAAGAATGATCCATGTTGAAATGGACGGAACAAAAATTAAAGCGGTTATCGGCAAAAATATTTACTCGGGAAAAGAAACACGTTTTACCGGAAATTTATTTGCGGATTGTACGGGAGACGGCAATCTTGGTTTTCTTGCCGGTGCGGATTTTCGTGTTGGTCGTGAATCGAAAAAAGAAACCGGCGAATCAATGGCGCCCGATGAACCCGATAAACTCGTTATGGGTTCGACATTGTGGTGGTCAACCGCCGTGAAAAAAGACAAAACAACCTTTCCAATACTTCCATGGGCTATCACATTCACCAAAGAAACAATTCGACCGGCTATCACCGCCAATTGGGATTGGGAAACCGGAATGAATAAAGATCAAGTTGAAGATGTTGAACAACTTCGTGATCTTGGTTTTCGTGCCATTTATGGACATTGGTCTTACATGAAAAATCATCTCAATGACGACGATAAATGGTCGGAAAAAGTCGCCAACCGTGATTTAGTCCATGTTGGTGCTTTGGCGGGAAAACGTGAATCGCGACGGCTTCTCGGTGATATTATTGTTCAAGAACAAGATATTACCGAACATCGGCTTTATCCTGATTCTTGTGTTGTTTGTACGTGGCCTATTGATGTTCATTATGCCACCGAATACAGCAAAACCTATTTTCCGGGACAAGAATTTCGGACTTATTGTACACACGTTAAACACGAACCATTTCCGTTGCCGTATCGATGCTTTTATTCGCGGAATGTTCCGAATCTTTTTATGGCAGGGCGTAATATTAGTGTTACGCATGTTGCGCTTGGTGTTTCGCGAGTGATTCAAACCGGCGGCATGATGGGCGAAGTCGTCGGAATGGCGGCGTCCGTCTGCAAAAAGAATAACACCCTACCGCGTGATGTTTACGAAAAACATTTTGCAGAACTTAAAAATTTGATGGAACAAGGAATTGCTCCCACTCCGCCTCCACCGGAACAACCCGCCGAATGGACAAAAAATGCCGGTCAAAATTTGGCACGAAAAGCAAAAGCAACTGTTTCCAGTGAACACGAAAGCGAAGAATATCCGGCACGATTTCTCAATGACGGACGCGGTGTTGTTACGAGTAATCATTCCCGCTGGGTAAGCCGTTCCGAAAAAAATCCCTGGGCAATACTAACTTTTGATAAACCAACACAAATTAACGGTTTTCAAATGTTGAGTGGTCAATCGAATCTGAAAACAGTGATTCAGGATTGTGTGTTGCAATACGAAAAAAACGGACAATGGATTGATATTTCGGGTTCCGCTGTTACTGGTAACAAAAACTTCTATGTTGACCGTCGTTTCGATCCGGTTGAAGCTCAAAAATTCCGGCTCTGGATTACAAAAACTGATCACTATGCCAGAATATGGGAATTGGAACTTTACAATTCACCAAAATAATTTTTTGATGATTTGTTATTATTTTTCCGTCAGGTCTGTGCGATAGTGTCGTGTTACTTTTATGGTTACTTTCATGTTACGTTCGCCGTTAAAAAGGTTACGATTCTTCAAAAACGGAAACGTAACATGAAATTTTGCTTTGATGCAATACCAATTTTTGAGTTGCGATGTGGTCGTTGTCAGGAACACCGCCAAATTTTCAGAGATCATCTTGCGTTTCCGATCAATCGGAATTATACTTTAGAACTGTTATCAATTTGTCTATTGGTCATTTTGGTTTACGGATCATTACTTTTTAACAGATTTTAAAGAATTGAAGGAGTCAAAAATGTCGATTTTACCTGAAAATCAATGTGAAGCAGGTTGTGACCATCAACATGTTGATTGGGAAGCACTCAAAAACCGCGTCACTGAACTCGAAAAAACGGTTGCACGAACCATCGAACAAAACGAAGAACTTGCCGAACTCTACGTCGTCTGGGCAACAGAACTCTTTGAAAACGGCAACCCACTCAATGAAATTCTCGATTTGTTCGCAAAATCGGAAACTGTGTTGCAATCGGTTTTGGCACAAGGCGAAGAAGATGAAATACGCCGCCGACTCGGAAATGTCTATCTTCATCGAGCGGTCACCTATAACGATTACGAAGAATTTGAATCCGCAATCGAATCTTACGGTCTAGCAATTGCAACTCTCAAACCCCTAGAAGATAAAGGCGACGGCGAAGCAAAATATGATATTGCGGGAATTCGTCTGAATCGCGGAATGATCTATCAAGAACTCGGCGAATTCGAAAAAGCAAAAACCGATTTCGACGATTCTTTCACCGCATTCCGCGCCGTCGAAAAAATCAGCGATCTCGATACGCGGTTTTACATGGCAAAAGTAAGTGTTGCTCAAGGAAATTTGTTTCAAGATATGGACGAACCACTCGATAAAATTGTGGACGCCTACAATCGAGCAATGCGGCTATTCGTCGAATTAATCGATATCGGTCAAATGGAACACGAACGCGAACTCGCCAATACGTTGATGCTCCGTTGTGCGGTAACTTATGAAAATTACATGAAACGCGAATTCGAATCCGAAACAGAACGCCTCAATAAAGTCGGAGATGTTCTGATTGATGTTGGACGCGGCATTGAAATCCTCGAAAAATTAGCCCAAAACGGTAACTTCGAAAATCGATTCGACCTTTTTCAAGCCCTGACAACCGAAGGAACAATGTTTTTGGATATCGATAAAAAACAAGAAGCCTATCAAATTTTTGATCGCGCAATCAATGATTTTACTGATTTTATCAATGAAGAAGATCCGGTGATTCTCAATTCTTACGCCACCGCGTTTGACAATCGCGGTGTAACCGCAATGAATATTGGCAACGTTAAAGAATCGTTGACCGATTTTGATAAGGCAATTGAAATTAGAGAAAAATTTTTGAGTAAAGAATTTGGTTTGGACGAAGAAGCCCGATCTATCTTTCTGCCGGTCTTAGCAACTTCGTATGCCAATCGAGCCAACGCTTTCGCCTCGCTCAATAATTTGGAACAGGCACAAAAAGATGGTCAACACGGTCTTGATATTATTCGTTCTCTAAAAGCGGAACTGGGCGATGAACTTGAGGAGTGTGAACAAATCTTTGAAAATCTGCTGGAACAATGGAAATAAAGAATTAATGAGATTTTTATGTAGGGACGCACGGCTGTAGCGTCCCTACTTCAAATACGACTCTAATGTTTCAATAAAAAAGCGGCAACATCGTTTGCGGCAATAACACCGTAATTCACTGCGCCAAGCCAGCCGGACATGATAATTCCAACGCTTCCCGCGTGAAACAGTCCTCCTATTTCTTGAGGCAACCGGCGACTCACCGCTAAACCTTCATATTTCGTACCAAAACTCGAACCATCCCAATGTCCCGTGTAACGTTTGAATGTTTCGGGTGTTGCCGCTTCCGCCCAATCAAGATGTTGCCGTACATCGGGAATATATTTTTCCAAATGATTCAACGTTTGTTCGATGAGTTGTGTTTTCCGTTTGAGATATTCTTCTTGCGACAAACCGTTCCAGTCTGCGAAGTTGGCGTTGGTACTCGAAACAACATAACAACGGTCGGTACCCGGACGTGTTTTAGGATAATAAAACGAAAATGTCCGACTTGTAATCTGTGAAGCCAATAGTTTTTCGGAACTAAATTCCGATGCTGTTGACGAGAAAAGAAGATCACCACATTGATTTTCGTCAATTAGATAACCCGATTTCATCGCAAGATAAACCTGCGTACTGGAATTATTCAACCGAATTGTTTTTGCCGTTTCGATAAACGTATCCGAAAAATGTTCTTGTCCGACCAGATCAAAAATAGTTCCTTTTAGATTGGCGTTTGAAAGGACAACTTTGGAACGAATTATTTGCGGTTGTTTTGTTTCCTCTTTTTGCACGACAACTCCGGCAACATTTCCATTTTCAACAAGAATCTGACGAACAGGCGAACTTTTCAATATATCGACGTTGTTCTTTTGAAGTTCCGCCGTCATCAAATCAATTAGGACATCGGTTCCGCCTTGAAAAGTGTACACGCCTTTCGACATAAAATTCGAGAACACAATTCCATAAGTCAACGCCGGATCATCAAGAGTTGAACCATTCGCATACGTAATTGGTTCCATGAGTAAACGTACAACATCCATCCTGCCAGGGAAAAACTCATTGAAAAGTTCCCTAACTGTTTGCCGATCATCATCGTAATGCGACAAACTTCGCGCTTTATCAAAAAAACCTGTTACGGAATCTTTCGCAATACCAAAATGTTCGATCAGTAATCGGGTAAAATCTTCACGGTCAAATGTTGTTTCGATGGAAAATTGCGGATTGTCGAAACGAATTTTTGGAAGTTGAACGATTCGGTTGGCGATTTCTGTATTCCAATAACGCCGACAACTTTTAATCATTCCGACGGGAAAACCGTGTAATGATACATCGAAAATAATTCCGTTACGTCGTCGAAAAGTTGCCGCTAAACCGCCAAACTGAAAATGTTGTTCCAGCAGCAAAACCCGATGACCGGAACGACCAAGTATATTCGCCGCCGTCATCCCCGCTAATCCAGAACCAATCACAATAACATCATAAAAATTATTCATAA
>JAIRTV010000140.1 GCA_031254675.1 Planctomycetaceae bacterium
GGACTATTATTGTATAGACCACGAATTTCGTTAATACCGACACCGGTAGCAGCGCCGACAGTACCGAGACCCGTAAGATATTTGAGCATATTCGTTATCTTCGGGTTATTACGCGCAGCACTAAATACCGGCGCTGTGGTCGTGGTTGCCATATTTTTTATTAAATTATTGAAAGCGAGCAACTTTTGATCAGCCCATCCGGGACCATAACCCGGCGGTATCGGTTGCGGTTGCGCTGCTGTCTGTTGTGCTGTTGCCGATGGTCGGCTGTAGTCAGTAAATGACGTCCTGTTGTTACTACCTTTAGAGGGATTAGAGTAAGCCCTAATTAGTTTTGACGATACGGGTTGATGTTGTAATGTAACGCCGACTTGTTGTGCTACCTGCGGCGCCTTTACCACTGTATTAGTTGTATTAGCACTGTTTCCTACATTCGGCATACGCTTCATAAAATCATCTGTAGCCCCCCACACCTTTCCCTTACTAATATTTGAGAATAGCGGAGCAACCTTCGGCGCATACTTAGACATCGTGGATATACCCGGTGTCGCCCATTTATACAATCCGCCGAATTTATCCGCGTTTTCGTCGTCGTCTTTATTTTTATCTTCGTGCGTTAATAGCAAGGGCATCTTAACGTCTTGCGGAAGCACATTGAGGTCACCTTCTCGTCTGGCTGCTAATTGTTTCGTGCGTAACTGTTCCAATGCTTTAAGCCGATGCGATTGATCCACATTCGACATTCCGCCGTTAAAGCCGCCTAAACCGCCGAGCAGAGAGGCTGTTCCAAGAATACCGAGATAGAGCGCAGGCCACGACGACGGCTTACCTAATTGCGTAAAATCCATAAACGCGGTTTTTTCAAACGCGGTAACATATTGATCCAACGCCGCACCTAATTTCGATTGCTGTTCCGATAACAATGCGTTCTCGAACCGTTGTTTCGCCGCATCGCGTTCGCGTTCCAATTTCTTACGGCGCTGGTTTGTAATCATGGCATTAACGCCTTTATAAGCGAGATAAGGCGATCCGAGACCCGCAGCAGTAATCAACGGCAACGACCACCACTGACCGAGAGGATTCGCTTGTGTCTCTTCGGCTTTCGCCGGTGGCGGCTCTTTTCCCGTTGTTGCAAGGTTATAGAGATAACTCGGCGTTGTAACGACCATGTTATAAAACGAATTACGCGATTGCACCGGTTTCTTTTCATGCGTTACAAGATTCGTCGCGAACTCTTTAACTTTATCGATTGCCGGTCGCGTATCGGTTTTATCGGTGTAGGGTTTTTGCGGCGTTTGTTGTTGCGCCGGATCAACGGGACGCGATACGTATAAAGAACCGCCGTAACCGGCACTGCCTAACGCTGTTAAACCGGCTAAGGCTTTGAGTGCTTTGTACCTCGCCTCTTTTTTGGTAACGCCGCCCTGTTTTTGTAACGTTTGTAACGGCAATAACGATTTCGCTTTTTCCTTATCGAGTAATTTTTTCAGATTCTTGCGTCGTAATGCAAACGATATCGCTGTTGCCCCGCCTATGCCCCCTGTGGCGAGGGCGGCAGTCGCGGCTAAACGTAACGTATTGCGTTTTTCCGGCGTGTTCGACAATGGGAATTTCAACGCGGTATTACGTAACGCATCAAGATACGGGAGCGATTTTTGGGCGAAACTTTCGAGATACGATGGTTGGGGCGCGTCTGCTTTCTTAAAGAATAATGAGAAATCCGGCATGGCTCTGTTTTAGGCTATTGTTTTGTTATCGATAGATATATTTACACGGCGTGTAATCAAAATACACGCCCATTATAACAAACACGCCTTATGCAAGATTCAGAGTAATGATTCCATCTCCTTCGCCGCCTGTTGTACCTGCGGATCAAGCACGCGGTAAGGCGCATAGTAATCAATATAAATGCGCTGGACGATTCGCTTACGCTGATGGTGTCCGACGAAAATAATTTTCGAGAGTAATTTGCGTTCGATATAGATTTCTTTCGCGCCGTATCCGGCGGCGATATAATTCATAATCAATTTGTATTCTTCCCTGTCGGCTTCTTTGTCCATATTCAATTCAGCGTGCCAGAAATTCATCATAATCGGCAGACTTGCGATTAACGCTTCCGGGTTTTTATGGACTCCGAATTGGGTGCAAGCAATCGGATACGGTCCCGATACATTAGAACTATCCCGGAATATCTCTAAACCGGGATTCTCGGCAATACTTCGCAGGGAGGCAGGAAGATTCTTAGGATCAACACGCATAATAGTACACTAATATATTAGAACATACGCCGAACGGACGGTTTCGATAACAATTTCTCTTTCTTCTTACGATCAGCAATTCGTTGTAGGATTTCTTCGGCATTGCGTTCGTACAATGCCGCCTCGTCGGTTAATTTTATATCGTCGGCACTAGGGAGTTGTCCAATTTCCAAATTCTTATAGGCTTGTCCCGCTCGATGACCAAATACCGAAGAAGCCCACGAAGCAGCTACCGGACCGGCGGCTAATAGACCTAACGCACCTAACCCAACATTACCGAGCAAACCTGCCGACTTCGTAATCTCTTCCGCGCTGTGTTCCTGCACATACGCTGCTGCCGACTTAAATAGCGTAATCATATCGTCTTCGCTAAGCCCTTGTGATATGGCAAAGTTAAGACAATCCACTTTCATTTTGTCACGTAATGTTAAATCCATAATATTAGGCTAATAGGCTAATCGGCTAATAAGAAGTAGAAGTAATTATTTCTTTTATTCTATCGGTTCGTACATAATCGACAAAGCCGGACCTTCATAACTGGAAATAAGCGAAACAATATATTCGGGATTGACCGCTTCCAATTCGACTAATTTCCGTGTTGCTCGCGCTTGGACGCTTGCGTAATTCATATTTCCGTTCAAAATACCATCGACACCGTAGAATAATTCGGTAATGGGATTGGACAGATTCGAGTTGGGATATCTATTCCCCGCCCAGTCGTAAATCGTCGCATCGATAAAGGGCAATACATAACTATTCAAGTAATGCTCCCATGAAATAGCATCTTTACAACTCTCGTCGGTCGGCTCTTTGATAATTAGCATCCGAATTAACGCGCATAAATCGACAGTATTGTATTTAAGCGTTGTGGTATGAGGCTTTATCTCGATGTTGATGACAATGTTTGCGTCGATCTCTAAATGATTACCGTGTAGGCTCACGAATTGGATTATGACTCCGTTAGGTTTTCGTGGGAAAATACCCGTAATTGCTTTTACGTTAATGATCGTCGTTTTTTTAGTGTTGATGGGTATATTAGACAGAGCGGCATCAAGCATGCTCCGATTGTCTTTAAGAGATCGCATAACACTTTTGAGTTCGCTTACCCAAAGATCGATATCTTCGCCGGTTATTCCGGCTCTTAATAATTCTTCTAGGTGACTATAGTCATTAATATAGTTATCGCTATTAGTATTATTATCGGTATTGCTGCTAGCATTGTTATCGATACTGTTATTATTATTATTATCGGTGTTCGGGTTGTCCATACGCGATCTCCTTATTTACTGTTGTGAAAATCGCAATATACCTGCCGTGATAATGCTGTCAATAAATGTATTATTATCAACTTTCTTTTTTGACGAACAGATCCCATTGCCTTCGGTATATTTCGGAGTTATCGGCACGGATTTGCCGTGATTCGTCGAGTTGCTGTTCGGAGAGTTTGGCGAGTCTTTCGTGGCTAAGATCGGCTTTATTGAGTTTTTCCGAGATTTCTTTCAATGTTTCTCGCAATTCGATATGGTGAACTGCGGCGATATTCCGGTCGAGCCGATCCCGATAGAGTTGATAACCGGCGAGTGCCATTACCACGAGGATGAGGAATACCTTAAAACTAACACCCTCCCATGTTGTGAACTCTCGTGGTACTTCTTGTGCGAATAATCCTACGAAGGCAAATAGGGAGACGGGGTATATTCTGTCCATAATAGGCGGGTTCCTTTACGGTTAGATGTTTGATGGGGTATCGAACAACATTCCGAGCATTATAAACCACGCATGTATCCTACCCTATTTACCGGCTGCTTTACCTGCTGCTTTACCTAACGGGGAATTATTTTTAGAAAAAGATAATTTTTTTTATTCTTATACCTCGTTGCACCGACGCAGCACTAACTCTAATAACCGATTCTTTCTATAATCGTAAATATGCCATAAATAATATCTACGTAAATACTTACAACGAAACACGATTACCGCAAAAATACAGCATTGATGGTTGCCCACCTCAAAGGTAGGTGATGTTGCCTCGAAGGTGGGTGATGTTTCGCCGAAACATCACATTGCCGTAAGGCAATTCTGACCCTTGTATGTTTATATTGTTTGAGTATTTTTATTGAATTTTGCCGCGCAAGCAGGTTCTCCTCCAAATGCACCACTCCACTCGTGAGATATTATTATTCCCCATCTACCGGAATAGGAATAAATCGCATTTTCATCAATAATCTTTAGTTTTGAATATTCTGAATAGGGACAATTTGTACTACAAATCCAATGTTGACATTCATATTGTAACGAATTTTGGGCTGGCTGAAAACAATTGCAACCAATTTCAGAAATCATGAATTTTCGGTTTTCATTTTTTACCGATTGTCTGAAAGGAAGTACTGAGTAATATTATAAAATCCTGCTCAGGCAGAAAGTACGATATCACATTCCGCATATCAAAAACCTACGGTTATGAAAATTCTGAGAGTTTTGAGCCAGCTATAATTTAATCATTTCGATCAATTTTATGTTTCAATCGTTTCTATTTTGTTCGATAATATTGCTTGAAAATACGGTACATAAACCATAGAAATAACAAAACTCCAAACACAATCAACGTATTATTACGAATCAGTTGTAACACCGGAACCGGTTTTGGTTTTTGAGTTGTTGACGGTATTCGACGCAATGTTTTTGCCAAAATGGTCGGTGTTGTCAATTCTTCGTCGTCCGAAGACAAAAAAAGACGACGTTTATAGAAAAAACCCGTAACCAAAACCTGTTCGTTCAACCCATCGCCCATCGGAAAGTGTTCGGGAACAGCAAGCGAACACACCGAAATCGGAATGTCTTTTTTGTCACGAACAAGAATCCAAGATTCGTAAAAACCATTCGATTTTTTTGCCGACAATCCCTCGTCTTCCGGCAATTCCTCATCAAACGGTTCCGGCTCTCGATGTTGCGGAATCCATTCGCAACGGACAAGTCGCCCCGTAATACAAACCAATTGCCCACGATATTCAACCGGTTGACGATTCAATTCAGTAAATCCAACCCGCGTACATAACGCATTGTCTATTTCCGCTTCAGAATGTTTTCGAAGAATTCCAAATAAATAATCCCAAACCGGTTTGTCTTCCGACCGCGCCAATGGCGAATCATCCACAATCCCCTCAAGATGTTCCCGCTCAACAACCGGAAATGCCCCAAAAACAAAACCCAACTGAAACACAAAGAAAAAAATAAAACTCAATAAATAATTGATCTTTTCATTCAAACACGGAAAACACAAAATACACAGAATTTTTTTATCTCGCTCTTTTTCTGTGTATTCCGCGTATTCGGTGTTCAATCTACTAATTGACAAAAAGATCGTTTTACGCAAAATGTTTGACATGAACCGGCTCTTTTGGTAAACTTTATTCCTCATTACTTGAAAATTACGTTTTTGTTTCAAGTAGAAACGCCTTACATTGCGTCTCACCAAATTTGAAAGTACAAAAAATACAATGTGTATCAAATATTTTATTTCGTAACCATTCACGCAACGTTCACACACAACGTTCACACACAATGTTCATAAAAGAGAAATCACTTTTCGTAAGCGTTTTTCGTTTTATTCATTTCAACGGTTACGGAATTGTATTATAAACAAAAACGACGGCAAAAGATACCCATGATGATTGGGAATTTATAAATTACGGCTCAAATCCCTCTTCCTAAAAAGTTTTCAAAATGTATCCGAACAATATCATGACAATTATGACACGTTTTCCGGTTTTGGCTTGTGTTTTATTACTTTTCCTGTTGTCCGGCAATTTGGTTTGGGCGCAGAAAGATGAACCATGGATGAAAATGCTTCAAGGATTCAAAGAACCGGATCGGAAATATTTCGATACCGCTCTGGATTACCTTGATTGGATGAAAACCAGTCCGCTTTGTCCGACGTCATTGAAACAACAAATTGATTATCAAATTGCGATTGTCCATCTTGACGCGGTCGAATCTGGAAATACTTTTTTGCCCCGCGATGAACATATCAAAAAATGTCGCGAAGCTCTGGAAAAATTCATCAAAGAAAATCCGCAACACGATCTCATGTTCGAATCCCAATCAACCTTGGGACGTCTTTTTGTCGAAGAAGGTCGCACTGCCATGTTGTACGCGACCCACGAAACCACAAAAAATGCTGATCGAGAACAACATCGACTCAAAGCCCGTGATAATTTCAAAAAAGCGTTACCGTTTTTCGAAGCCGCTGACAAGTTGGCAACAGAACAAGCAAAAAAACTTCAGGAGATGCAGAAAGCCAATCCCGCCTCTGTTAAAGAAGATACGCTTTATGCCGCGTACGGACGGTTTCTCGCCGGAAAAATTCTGATCAATTTGACAAAATCAGATATTGCCAAAACGTATCCCAATAATAGTAAAGAATTTAAGGAAGGTTTAACCGCTGTGGCAAAAGCGTTTTCCGGTTTGGCGTCGAAATATGTTGAATACACAGCAGGGTTTGAAGCCAAACTCTACGCCGCCAAAGCCTACAAAGATTTGAACGATTTCAAAGCAACTCGTGGGTTGCTCGGCGAACTAAACACGTTGCAAGGGGATGAATTTTTGAAAATCCGTAACGAATCACTCACAATGGCTCTCGAAATGAATCTGATTGAAAACAAGCCGGAAAATTATCTTGATTCAATAAATCGAGTGCGCGCGTGGAATGAAAATGTTCCCGCTTCGTGGAAAATTTCAAAAGATGGACAACAAATTTTTGTACTCGCTGCGAAAAATTTTATTGCGTATGCGGAAACAGTGAAATCGAATAAAGCAGAATACGATAAAGCGATTCGTGACGCCGGCGTTTTTTTGAGACAAGTTCGACAAACGTATCCTGCGTTTGTTAAAGAAGCACGTGAACTGCTACAAAAAATTGGTGCGATTAAAATTGATAAAGGAAAACCGGAAAATTTTGAACAAGCCAAAGAATATGCCGAAGACGATTGGCGCGAATTTACAATTACTTACTCCGAATTTCAGAACGCTCAGGGAAATGATAAAGAGAAATTGAAAAAAAATATTGATGAAATTGCTCAACGTTGTCTCACTTCGATCAACTTGGCAATCAATATGCGTGAAGAGGGAACTCCCATGACGGAAATTAATGCGTTGCGTCTTAATTTGGTTCGGGTTTATTGGTCGTTGGGAAAAATCTTGGAAGCGGCAATTCTTGCCGATTACCTGACGCAACATTATTCCGGTTTTCCGGATGCAGACAAAACAGCAATTATGGCTGTTCGGCTTTATCGCCAAGTGTTTGTAGAAGACAAACTTGCCGGCAATGATCCGTCTGCTGTTGCGGAACGTTTGGACAAATTGTGTGCGTTTATTATGTTACGCTGGGAAGGACAGGAAGTAACCGGCGAAGTTCAACTCTTGCGGATTGAAACGGCTATTGACAACGGGAATATTGAAGAAGCCAAAAAACTTTTAGCGGAAACAGTTGCCGGAACACCGCAACGTGTTGCGGCGGAACTCAAAATCGGACAATCCTTGTGGAATCGTTACGCGACATTTTCCAAATTGCCGGAAGACTCCGACGAAAAACCGCAAAAAAAGGAACTGGACGCTTTATTTTCCGATGCAAAAAAACAATTGGAACTTGGGTTGAACGGCAAAATTAAACTGATTCAAGAAAATAAAGTTAAAGTTGACGCGGCATCCGTCCAATCCGCGTTGGCAACCGCTCAGATTTTTCTCAACACCAATGAATCGGAAAAAACAATTTATTGGTTGACCAATCCGCAAGTGGGACCGTTGGCGTTGATTGCCAACCCTCCCGCAACAGTTGATAAAACGTTGCTGAAAAATTTGCAACTGAGTGCGACAATGCTTCTTCTTCGTGCGTACGTTGGCGCAGAACAGCTTGACAAAGCGGAAGAAACCATGAAACAACTCGAAACAATTATCAAAGAACAGGCAACCGAAAGCGGAACCGGAACGGAAGAACAAAAATTGACACAGATTTATATTTCGCTTGGTCGTCAACTTGAAAACCGGCTTAAAGAGTTGAACGAATCCGGCGAAGCGGCACAAGCGGATAAAGTGGCACAAGGATTTGAGATGTTTCTTAAACGTATCAAAAATCGTGGAGAAACGAATACGTTCCAATCGCTTTATTGGGTTGCGGACACGTTTTATCGTCTTGGTAGTGGTATGTCAACGGATAAAAATGTTTCGGATAATGCTGCCGGTTATTACAAAGCGGCGGGAAGTACTTATGTTGATATTCTGAAACGTCTTGCGGACGAACCGGATTGGGCGCCGGAACGCGCGGAGGATACGATTAAAGTTCGTTTGGCGGAATCGTTACGATGTGTTGCTCCGAATGAGAAAGACAAAGAACGACGCGAAAAGATTTTCAATTCCGCAATGAAATATGTTGCTGATCTTCTTGAGGAGTCGGAAAACCGTATCGATATTCAGATTGAGGCGGCGAAAACGTTGGAATCTTGGGGCAAGAGTGACCCAACGAAATTAGTACGTGCGGTGGCGGGGCGGTTTCCGTCAACGCAAATTTGGGGTTGGAACGGTATTATCAAACGAACTTCGGTCAATGTCGATCGTTTTGCGGAATTTTATTACGAAGCGTATTGGAGCAAATTCCGTTGCGTTATTGATATTGCCAAAAATGAAACAGAAACACCAAAAAAGGAAAAACTTCTTGACGATGCGAATCGTGATTTTATTGCGTTAATTCAGTTACGCCCGCAACTCGGCGGGCAAGAATGGTTTGCTCGATTTGATCAAGTGTATAAAAATTTGGAACGTGCCAACGGAAAATCCAAACCGGCAGGAATTAAGGAATTGCTCAAAACATTGGGTGAAACGCAAATTGCTGCTCAGGAAGTGAATGACACCACAACGGAAAATAACACGCCCGAAGAATCAGAAATCAAAACCGTTTCGGAAACTTCCAAAAAAACAAAAAAACAAACCAAAACAGCTTCAAAAAAATCCGCAAAAACGAAAAAAGATTCAAGCAATTTGAGTCTTTTCATTGGAATAGGAGTTGCGGTTATTTTTGTACCGTTTGCTTTTTTCGTTGTCTTCCGAAAGAAAAAACGATGAATTTTTGTTATTCTCTGTAATCGTTTTATAATCCGGTTGCCGTTTGTGATTTCGAAGTTCAAAGGTCGGCAATCCTTTCAGGAAAGTTCAGTGAAGAGTTGCCGACTTTGTTGATTTTTTGCCGGAAACACTCAAACATCTTCCGGTTTGGGTACAACATAAGGCGCACGATAATCTCGCGTGGCAAGAGCATTCGCTTCGGCGTTGTCGATGAAGACTTCGTTCTCAACATCAATTTTTAGTAACGGTCCCAACGAAAGCGGCGTTTTCTTGAGATCAACACCAACTTTTTCTAAATGTTGAACGGTTCGGTCAAGAGTTTCTTGGTTGTCGTCGAGAGACTTGACGGATTTGAGAAATTCTTTCAAATCACCTACAGAAACTTTGTTCTTTTCACCAAGATAATAGGACGTATTACCAAGATGGCTCACCGCCGCCGAAAGTGCGCCGCAACGGGCATTGGCATGAGCCAGTGACGGGTTTCGCTCCAGAACCGCTTCCACGAAATTAGCGTAATGATCGCCGTTTCCGGTAAACTCGCGGATTTGTTTTCCTTCGAGATCGTAGGCAAAAGACACCGAATAAGATTGTCCTTTGGCAGAACCTTGAATAACGTAACCCTTGGTACCGTAAGCAATAACTCCAACCTGTGTGCCAAGATTTTCACCAACAGGAATATTGGTATTCGGAGTTTCCAGCCCACGTGTTTCGAAAACTAGACACTTATCGCCGTAGTCGTAAATTGAAACTTCCGTGTTGGCAACATCGCCGGCGTCCACATAGTCCGCGTCCTTCTTCTCAACATCATAACCAAGCCGCCCACCGTAAGAAACGACTGATTGCGGAAAACGGTCAATATCCAAAAACCATCGAGCAATATCGGTTTGGTGCGGACCTTGGTTGCCGAGATCGCCGTTGCCGTAATAACGTTGCCAATGCCAATCGTAATGAAAACGCGGACGAGTTACTGGTTTAATCTGCGCGGGACCGCTCCAAAGATCGTAATCAATTCCGTTTGGAACTTTGTATTCGCCGAGCGGACCGATTGCTTTGCGACGTTTGTAACAGAGACCGCGTGCAAATTTTACTTCACCGATTCCGCCTTCGCGGATAAATTGAACCGCGTTGATAACATTGGCGTGCGAACGGCATTGGGTTCCTGTTTGAACCACAAGACCATATTTTTTCGCTGCCGCAACAATCGCTTTACCTTCGTGAATATTATACGTGAGGGGTTTTTCGATGTAACAATGCTTACCTGCTTGCAACGCCCATATTGCGGCAAGAGCGTGCCAATGATTTGTTGCTGCGCAGGTTACAACATCAACCGATTTATTTTCCAAAATTTTGCGGAAGTCATCAATTGCTTGTGGTTTGTAGCCGGTTTTCTGTTCGATTTGGGTGCATTTTTTTTCGGCTTGGGCGACATCGGGGTCGCAAAGGAATAGGATTTTTGTCCGTTTATCCTTTGAGAAAAAACCAATATGGTCTCCTCCGCGACCACCGGCTCCAACAATAGCAATACCCAACTGTTCGTTGGGGCTTGCCGCATTTTGAGCCGCAACATTTTTTGTCGTAACACCGGAAAAGGTTGTTGCTGCAACACTTGCCGCAAACGAAGCACAAAGCGAATCTTCCAAAAAT
>JAIRTV010000156.1 GCA_031254675.1 Planctomycetaceae bacterium
TACACGTCCAACGTTACCGGATGAAGATGAACGTGCCGGACGTTGGTCGGGGCAACTCAAAACAGAATGTGGTCTTCACCAAGTCAACGAATCGTTGACCACCGCTCAACTCTAATCCTCATTGTCTTCTTTTCATACGAAAAAAGATTGCCTTCAACAATAGACCTTTTCTCTAACCCGAAGTTCTGAGCGAAAACGGGTTATGTTTCGCTCGGAACTTCGGATTAGAGATGCCCTATTGGGGAGCAGCGGTGTTATTGGCGTGTTGAACACTGATGTTGTGAACATCGAGTTGCCCCGTCGCAAGCGGAAGACCAAGCAATAAAACAGCTTCGCGGGTTTCCGGTTTGACAGCAATTTGGCGTGAAACTTTTTCCCACGCGAATGTCCCTTTGCAACTACCCAACGGAATTTCAGCAATCTGTCGGCGATGTTCGTCAAAGAACGAAATCACTCCGGTTGGCGTCATGACGTGTCCACGTCGCGCAACAACTTGTTGTCCGCGAATCCAATACTCAATTTTAAGTTTGGAAACTTCACGTCCGTCCAACGCAAAACCTTGCAACATTTGCGCAACACTTGGTTGTTCTTGCGGAGATTGATTTTTGTCGGTGGAAGATTTTTTTTCCAGTTTCTTCGTGAATCGAGCAATTTTATTTCCGTTTGGTGCGTCGTTGACGGTAAGAATTTCGACATTGCGTACATAATGCCAACCAATCGGCGAACCATCTTGACGAACTTCATCAAAATTACCACCAACAATTGCCGGATTTTTGGCGTCAGGTTGGATAGAACGTTGTTCTTCCGCTTCGCCGGTCATCGGAACAAACAACGTTTGACTTAACCGTTCTTTGTTGAGTTTGCCGTTGATTTTTTTGCACAGATAAAAGGATTGCTGAAAACGTTCTCCCACAGGAATAATCATTCGACCGCCCTCTCGAAGTTGATCGATCAACGGTTGCGGAATAGATTCCGGCGAGCAAGTAACGATAATACTGTCAAACGGAGCCGCTTCCGACCAACCTTGATAACCATCGCCAATTCGAACATGAACATTATCCATTCCCAATGTTTCGATTAGTTTTTTGGCTTGATTGCCAAGCGATTCGACAATTTCAATCGTGTACACGTCGCGAACCAACAAACTCAATACCGCCGCCTGATAACCGCTTCCAGTACCAATTTCGAGAACTTTATCGTTTGGTTTTGGCGTTAGTTGTTCCGTCATAAACGCAACAATATAAGGCGGCGAAATTGTTTGCGCATGCCCAATCGCAATCGCTTGATCCCAATACGCAATTGATTGATGTAACGGCGGAACAAAACGATGGCGCGGAATCCGTTTCATTACATCAATCACGTCCGGATTTTCCAACCCGCCCTGCGGTAACAACAAATAATCCGTCATCCATTGGGCTTGATTTTGTACCGGAAATCTTTTCAAACGCTCCAACCGTTGTTGTTCCGGTGTTATTGTTGCGGTAGTAGTTGCTGCTGTTGTTTGGGGAACAATTTCCTGCGTCCACAATGTTACAGCGGAAAAACAAACAACAAAAATAAAAAACAAATTTTGTCTCATTCGTTTTAACTCCTAATTGTTACGAAGAAGAGTGGTTGACGGTTTGGAGTTTGTGTTGCAGACGAATCATTGTTCTTGGACGAAAATTCTGTTTGCGACACAAACCACACGGTACAAATGACGCTGTACAAATTATGCTGTACACTTCCCGCGTGACAATTTCCCTCTCAGCGGTTTTTTTTGTCCAGTAATTCCAGCAACGGTCTTACTCCGAGCGATGCGGAACAATCTCGCGTACAATTACCGCAACCCGTGCAAAGAATTAAACCGAATTTTTCTGGATAAATACAGAATTTATGTTGAATCCGATTTCGTTGTCGTGCGGATTGGTTGGAACGGGGGTTATGTCCAGAGGCGTGCAACGTGAACAGCGGAACTTGGCAAGTATCCCAATTTTTAACACGATTTCCTTTTGCCGCTCCGCCTTCGTCAACAATATCGAAACAATGGCACGTTGGGCAAAGATATGTACATGCTCCACACGAAACACAACGCATACTGGTTTCGTCGAAAATGGGGTCGTTGAAATGTTCGGTCAGATATTTTTCGACATTTTTGGAATCGAATCGGATTTCTGGAGGAGTTGCGGTTTGACCGGTTTGGTTGGAGTTGGTGGTTTGTTGGTTGAAGAGGTTTTTTCCTTTATCGGTGAAGGTTCGGACTTCGAATATTTCGGCGTCGGTGTCAATTGGGAGCAACATGGCGTCGGCACCGGATTGGGTATCGGGAGCAAGCCCGACGGACGTACAAAAACAGTTTTCGTCCGCTTGACGGCAGGCTAAGGTAACAACAATCGACTGCTCCCGACGCAACCGGTAAAATTGATCTTGATAATCCCAATTAAAAATTTTGTCAAGAATTGGCAAACTGGCGGCATCGCAAGGGCGGGCGCCAAACAGAATCTGGTCAACCGCAAACGGTTCAACATCATTGACAATTAGTTCTTTCCCTTCATAACGATATTTGCAGATGGTTTCGTGTTGTGGAAAGAAAAATTCTTTGATGGAATTGGTTGGCATGATGTTTGGGTTGAGCACGAGTTGATCCGGTTGGAGCAGTGTCTGAAAAAAGAACCGCTGACCCGACGCAGCAACAGGTCCGGCAACAACCTTGTGATCCGCCAAAAACGAATCAATCATCTGATTTAATTTCGCACGAGTAATAATCTGAGACATAACGTAGGATTAAAGAATAAAGGTTACGCAGAATGGTCAATAATTCACAATAGATTTTGTCATTATCTCATTGGCGGTTTGTTTTTTGGGGAAAGGACAAAGATGACAAAAACAAATCAAACACAACCGCATTATTCTAACTGAAATCAAACCATCGGACAAGACAGCTGTTGTGTTCGGACTAAAATCGGAAAACCAAATCAATCGTTGCAACCATGGGTGAAAA
>JAIRTV010000174.1 GCA_031254675.1 Planctomycetaceae bacterium
AATCCGAACGTTAATTTCAAATATTCCGTTGACGATATCATCTAAAAAGTGCGGGAAAAGTTCCTTCACAATATCAACAACCATTTCCGTCTTTGGTTTGAATTCATGATGATAATCAAAAAGTTGCTCTAACATGTTGCGAAAAAGTTGCGGGGACTTGCGTTCGATATTCGTGAGATGGTAAAATACCGTTAATAAAATGAGGTCTCTCGCGGAACGAAATTTCTCATTTCCACTTTCACAACTATTTTATTTATTGTGTTGTCAAACGGCACAATCAGTTACCATGCAA
The DNA here is from genome assembly GCA_031254675.1 of Planctomycetaceae bacterium. Lineage (GTDB taxonomy): Bacteria > Planctomycetota > Planctomycetia > Pirellulales > Thermoguttaceae > WRKP01. The sequence goes on from JAIRTV010000174.1 coordinate 293, forward strand.
AAGCGAATGACATTCGGGTTGGTTAAAATTATTTTCGTTTCTGTTATTTTTACGTTGTTGTTATTGTTTCGGGAGGGAACATTTCTTACCGGATTGGTTTTCGCCGACACGCCGAAATCTTGGCTCGACGAATGGAACGCTCCAACAGCAAAGAATCGACCGTTACAAATTATTCACGGTTGGTTTGGCAATCGGACAACACCGGAAAAACTCCGCTATTTCAAAGATGATTGCGGGCTTGGTGGACTTGTTATCAATGTTCCATCCAATAATTATCTTCGCAACGAAATCGAATGGCAACGTCTTGTGGAAGTTGTCCGTTCCGCGAAAGAAATTGGTTTGCGAATTTGGATTTACGATGAGGATGGCTATCCGTCGTTGACGGCGGGCGGTCGAGTTTTGGAAGGTCATCCCGAACTCGAATCGCAAGCACTGGTCTATGATGCAACAAAAAATGATGATACGGCATTTTCTGTTCGTCCGGCGTACGAATACACGCACGCCGCCAGCAATTATAGTACCTTGCGACGGTATCCGAATCCGTTGAATCCAAACGCCACTAAACGTTTCATTGATGTAACTCATGAACAGTACAAAAAATATCTCGGCAATTTACACGATTATGTCGAAGCCTATTTCACCGATGAACCGTCACTCAACGCCGTGAATATCGGTACCATACCGGACGAGGTTCAGAAAACCATCAAAATTGCCGACCCAATTGATCCGAATGTACCGTTACTTCCAATGGTTGCGTGGAGCGACGAACTTGTTGCTGCGAGCGGCGATGTTCCGTTCCATAAAAAAAGTCTGTTCACCGGCGATACCGACGCGGATAAAAATGAACGACAACGCTTTTGGAATATTGTTGCAAAACTGAATGCCCAATTTTATTATCAAGCGATTCGCGATTGGTGTCGTGCTAATCATGTTGCGTCATCGGGACACACGCTTCACGAAGAAACGTTGGAAGCGCATGTTCCTTTGGACGGTAACAAATTATCGGTGTTGCGCATGATGGATATTCCGGGATTGGATATGTTGAATAGTGATCCGCGTGTTGTGGCTTGGGTTGGTTGGAAAGCGGCTGGTTTTCCTGCATCGGCAGCGGCTTTGAACGGAACGCGGTTTGTTTTCACGGAAATCAGCGATTTTTCGCAAAAAATGTCAGGTAACAAAAAGCCTGCCGATCTTGTCTCCATGCAAGCCGCCGCCGCATGGCAAGCAATTTGGGGCGTTACGGAATTTACGCTTTATTATCGGATTGATGATCGAAGTCCGGCAATTCATAAAGAATATTGCGATTATGTCGGCAGACTCAATGCGGTGTTACGCGACGCCAAACCGATTCGTTTCGTGTTACTTTATTATCCGATTGCCGATCTCCAACGTGAATACAAACCAACCGCAGAACCTCTCAATCGGAAAACTCAATCACGACCAATGCAAGAAATCATTCAGTCGTTCAACCGAATTGGCGAAATGTTGGTACGGAATCAAATTCCGTTTATGATTGTCGATGATCAAGGAATTGAGGATTGGTGTCGAATTTCGCAACGCACGGAATTACCGTTACTCGTTCCGCAAAATGTTCGGATTACTCAAGATGTCAAAAATTTAGGTGTTCGTGAAATTGTTGATGTTGCGGAAAATCCGTTGACGCCAAAAAATATCGAACAGCATATCGAAACAACTCTTAATTCGGAATTGGAAAAAATCGTTCCAAAAAATGATTGGATTTCATTCGGTCAATTCGAACGAGATGGTCGTACAATTTACGTTATTCTCAACACCGGAACCGAACCGTATCAGGGAAATCTCAAATGTCCAAAAATTCACGCCCGATTACAACTCAATCCCGCTAACGCCGAAATCAAAGAAATTCAGGAAACCAACTCCATTCCTTTAACTCTCGCTCCTTTTCAAACATTGATTTTTATTGAACAATAAAACAAAAACGTTTCGATATGTTACACGCGAATATTTGTTTTGAACGTCATCATTCGGTCATCATCTAAAATGTTACACGATCACGTCTTCGAGGAAATTTTGAATACGCGAACATCGTTCGTGAATATTTTGAAATTGTTTGACTTTTTGCCGAATGTTTTTTTTCACGTTAAAAATATTCATCAACAATTTCTTTGGATGAATACGGCACTTCGAGAGCATTTGGGTGAAAAAGAAGAGATGGGGTTTCTGAATAAAACGGACTTGGATTATTTTGATCCGAATTTAGTTTTTTTGTATCAACGCGAAGATAACGAAGTTATTACAACACGTCGTCCAATTCTCAATCAACCTTGGTTTGTTCCTGGTCAGAATAATGAACAAAAATGGTTTCTGTCCAGTAAAATCCCCTTGTTGGATGCGGAAGGCAATGTGGTGGCAACTGCCGGTCTCATGCGGAATTTGTCACAAGAATACGAAGCCGCCAATCCGTTAAATGAAATGAAAACCGTTATCGATTATATTTTTGCACACTATCATGAGAAAATAACACTTGATACATTAGCGTCGTTGGTTTTTCTTTCGCCGCGACAATTTGAACGCCGATTTCGTGACATTTTTTGTTTATCTCCAAGTCATTTTATTCTCAAAGTTCGGATTGACAAAGCTATTCGTTGTTTAGTCGAAAGCGAGGATTCGATAACACAAATTGCACTCAACTGCGGTTTTTACGACAATAGTTATTTTACAAGACAATTCAAAAAAATGACGGAGTTGTCTCCTCTCCAATTTCGTAAGAAATACGCATCTAATTGTTCTTCGGACGATCTTGCCCAAGAAGAATCGCTGAATGATAAAATGTCGGAAAAGTACAAAAAAATGTCGAAATAATACTAGGCACAATTTTAAAGTTCCAGTATAATTGTGAAATAATAAAACGGAACAGGAATGAAAAATCGTTTTTTATTTTGTTACGTTACTTTTATTATTAACCAATTTAAAATTTATGAAAACACATCAACACACAATTTCGCGACGCGAATTTTTGCGTAACGCGACAGCGGTAACAACGGCAGGTGTGGTAGCATCACCGTTCTTGGTTCCGCGACATGTTCTCGGCGACGCGACGCAACCCGGTGCCAATGATACCGTCAAAGTGGCATTGATTGGACTTGGTGGACGTTGTACGGGGCTTTATCCGCATGAGATTAAACCGGTTGCCGGACTTAAAGTTGTTGCGATAAGTGATCTTGTGCAACCGCGAATCGATTCATTTATGAAACGTTATGCCGAAGATTTTCAACCGGAACAAGGTTACACGGATTTTCGTGAAATGATCGAAAAAGAAAAACCGGATGGCGTAATGGCAATAACCGCAACACATCAACGGGCTTGGACATCGGCAATTGCCATGCAAATGGGTTGTCATCTTTATATTGAAAAGCCGATGGTGTTGACGATTTCCGAAGGTCGTTATCTGGTCAATGCTGCACGAAAATATAATCGTGTTACGCAAGTCGGTACGCAACAACGTTCTTTGCCGTTATGTCTGTGGGCTTGTAAACAAGTTCAGGACGGTGCGATTGGTAAAGTGAAAGTTGTGCAAGCCCCGAATTTTGTGGGTCCGAATATTTGGACGGATCAACCCGGACAACCTTACCCAGAAGGAATGAACGATGAAGTTTGGGATCGTTGGACAAATCAGGCAGAGCTACGTCCTTACCACGCGCAACTCTTTTATAATTGGTCAAATTGGTGGGATTACGATGCCGGTGGACTTTGTTTTGGTGTGAGTGGTTGGGGAACGCATTCGTACGATCAAGTTAATATGGTTCTCGGAATGAATGATACGGGACCGGTCGAAATTCTGTTGGAAGAACCGTGTACAATTCAAGATTCCGGAAAATTCGTAACACGAAAACCAACCGACGAGGACTATGACCCCGAATACAAACCGGAAGATGACACCGGAACCGCTTACTTCGGAATGGCAAAAGTTAAAGGTCCTCGTGCGAAAATGAAGATGTGGTTTGCCAATGGCGTGGAATTGCGGTTTAATCTTGATGGTGATCGCGGACCGGGACTCGGTTGTATTGTTACAGGTGAGAACGGCAAGATCGAAATCAATCGCCATAAACTTTCGTCAAACCCGAAAGAGTTGGCGGCAAATATGCCGGAAGAGTTCAAAAACAAGAGACCGGAAACAGTTTATCATGTTGAAAATTGGATTGACTGTATTAAAACCGGCAAAAAATGTAACGCCGATATCGAATACGGTCAACGCTCCACAACCTTGTGTGAGCTGGTCAATATTGTTCGTGCCACTGCGCCGGTTGGCGAAAAAATCGGTTGGGATCCGGTCAAAGAACGTTTCACAAACAACGATAAAGGAAACGAAATGTTAAGCCGCCCACGACGAAAAGGTTACGAATTGCCGGAACTCTCGTAAAATATAATAAAGTTACTGTAAAGATCACGGCAAGCGTTGCTACGTTTGCCGTGTTCATCTTCGTAAATTTTAAAAATATAAACAAAAATTTTGTCTGTCTTGTATTCTCGAAAAGAGAATACAATATTTTTAACCCTTAGAAAAATTTAAAAATTATGAAAACGATTTTGACGCCGATTTTTGTATTGACATTTGTTTTTGCAACAAATTTAATTATTGCTGCGGATACAAATGATGATGAAT
>JAIRTV010000206.1 GCA_031254675.1 Planctomycetaceae bacterium
AACAAATAATTGTTTATCTTATCATCATTGTTATCAATACATGAATTATATTTTTTGACATTTGTTGATGGCAACAAAACAATACTTTCGCCTTGTTTGACTAAAAACATGGTCGAAAAAACGTTATTGAAACAGGTATAGTCAATAATCGGTTTATCAAGGATTAATCTATTATTTTGAAACGTTCCTGTTCTACTAATGGAAAAATGATTATCGTATGTTGCTTGGACATGATATGTTGTTTTATTTTCTAAAGATCTGGTGATTTTTATATTCGCATAGCTTGGGCGGTTTTTCCAACGCCATGTCCCTTCATACTTTTCACTATCCAAAAATTCACAAGGAACATTTGAAATATGGTCAACTTGAGCATCATATTTTTTCGTAATAAAATTCTCTAATGCTTTCGTCTTTTTGTTTTGGACGAAAAAATCATTACATACGATAACAACGAAAATCAATAATGTACATGACACGCAAAAAACGATAAAGACATGTTGTTTTTTCATATTAGTCATATTTTGCTACAAATTCCAAAAGAGGGAGTCGTCTTGGTTGTAAACACGAGTGTAGTTTGATGGAATATTGGATTCTCCAAAGATAAAATTGCCATATAACTCGGCAGGTCCAAGCCGTCCAAACCAACCATTGTCTAAGTGCACTGTCGTACCATCAGTAAACTTGATTTCAATGGTTCCGTGTGTATTCGATGCCATCAAACCTCCTGTTCCAGAGATTCCTTCTTCTCCATAGCCATCTTGGCGAATATAACGCGTTTTAGAAACAGTAAAAAAACTCTTTCGGGGTACTGTTATTCCAAGCTCTTTTTCGACTTCTTGCCATTTACTGATGACATTGTAACACAGTGAATGGCATGTAGCTCCAGAAATAACAATTTCTGGATGGTCGTTTATTGTTCTTGTTTCTTGTAAGTGTCTGAATATTTCAATTTCGGATTCGGTTAAGGATATAAGAATAGCAAGAGAAGCAAAAGCCTTCTCTTTGTCTTCTTTTCCCGAATATGACAATACGTGTTCCAACAATTTATTACGTGTCCACTCGGGTGTATGATTACTTGGGTATGGATCTCGTAGTGTTGCTCTTGACCACATTTTTGCTAGAACATCGAAACCAGTTGGCATAGCACATATCATTATGGCTGCACGGATATACGGTGCATACGATATGAATTTGCCTGTTCCTAATATTCCCGCTAGACCGAATGCACCAACAGTACCACCAATCACAGAACCCATGGCAGCTCCAATAAGCATACCATCAACTCGTCGAATACCAAAAAATGGCGCAATAATTGCTCCAATACCACCTCCTGCAATAGCACCTGTTGTAACTCCTAGCATAAGTCCCTTTAAGATGCCAATACCAACTGTAGCACTGGAAATAGAACTTACCATACCGGACACCATTGCCATTGCATTACCGATTGACATACCCATTAACCCTGTCGGGTCCATCATATTCACAGGATTGGCGTGGCAGTAGAGATAGTTATGGAGTGACTGCGGATCGTTCGTATCTCCAAAGAATGGATCAAGCCTATTAAATCTCCCTGTTGTCGGATCGTAATATCTTGCACGTAAATACTGTTGTCCGATTTTTGAATCGAATTGTTCGCCGCTGTACAGGAATTCAGTTAGCGCAACAGATGGATCGAAACCAATTGCGTTACCGTAAGCATCAAAGGCGTAGAGTTCGACGATTGCACCAGCAAGATCAGTTAAGACACTGGTGCTTCCATGACCGTCGAACGTGAAATATAACTCTTGTTCGATATTATCTTTAAGTGTGATCTGGCTAATCCTGTTACGTCCGATAATGTCTATTATGTTCGGTTAGCGCAACATTTTTCCTAATCTAATTGTCAAAGATCGAAAATTTACTGTATCTGCATCCATCGTTTCAATTTGTATAACCAGTGTATATTTAAATCGAAAAAAATCAAGGAAGAACCAGTAAAATCCTTCAAAAATATTTTGGGCTAAAAATGATTTTTATTTCTCACGTTTTTCATCTCAATTGCCGAGCGGAATGATTCAAAATGACTCCAAATCAAATCATCAAATAGTCTCTTGAAATTGCCAACATGTTCTACTACGATGAATCCCGTCCGAACATGGAGGCAAATTACCTAACGGCAACGCAACCGTGGGTGAAAACCCTTCGGCGAAAGGTTGCCCACCTGAAAAGAAAGGTTGCCTCCTGTCTTAGGGAAGGGTTAAAGAAAAGGTCTAATTATTGAGGCTTTCTTGTGTTGATGTCGGAGGAGTTGTACAATTGGGTCGTACAATTAAGTTGTACGATTGGAATAAAGGTCATTATTCCGTTTCTTAACCAATTTTTAAGAAAGTGTCGTATTGTAAACGGATTGTAAAATGACCGTTGCGACATTTCAGGAGACAAATCAAAAACGAATATTTCCTTATCATTTAGACTAATTGAAACTAACAATGCAAACAATTTCCCAATCCAAACACGAACCTCCGAAAAAAGGATCGAAAAATGAAACATCTTCTTTAAAATCTCAGGCTTATGAATATATTCATGCGAAACTTCTTTGTCAGGAGTGGACATCAGGTCATGCTATTTCCCTCCGTGAGATTGCGAATGAAACCGGTATTGGTTTTACGCCGGTTCGGGAAGCGATTAACCAATTGGTTTCCGAAGGTCTTTTGGAATCTCATCCGCAACGCGGTACGTTCGTAACGCGAATCACCCGCGAAGACCTTGCCGATCTCTACGACGTACGCGAAGCTCTAGAATGTCATGCGCTTCAGAAAGCGATTGATCTTGGGATTGACTGTGATTTCGACACGCTTCGGAATTGCAATGAATCATTACGCAACGTGTTGGAGGTTGCTGTTGCGGAAAAAGAATTGAGCAAACTCGACGAATTACGAGCTTCTTGGAGCAATTCGGATATGACTTTTCACAAAACATTGTTGCTGTTAAGCGGTAATCGTTTGGCGATTCGTCTTGTTCAGGAATTGCGCGATAAAACAAGAATTTTCGGACATCGCAACAGTTTAGACCCCAAAAATTTGGAAGTCATTTTGAATGATCATGATCGTATTATTGCGGCGTTGGAAGAAAAAAACGCGGATCTTGCTTGTGCAGAAATGAAAAAACATCTTCGGCGTGGTTGTGGTATTGCGCTTGCGAGTTATGATCGCAAACGCCTGCTTTCCGCAACCACCCAATAACTTCAAAATATCCCAAAAATCCAACCGTTTTTATTTTAATTGTCAGGAAAATCGGCGTGAATTTGCGACGACAAATTATTTTAACTGTTAATGGATTGAATACTGCCGACGGTAATTTTGGAAGAACCGACATGCAAAATGGTCGTTCCATCTTCAATAGTAATTTTGTCCACATTTCCTGCAATTGGATTATTGTGTTGGTCGAGACCGGTAATTTTTTTCCCAATTAGAGTTGACGCGGTTGCCAATGATTGTCCAAGAGCCAACGCTTCAATACTTGATGCCAGTTTGTCATTGGCGGTAATTGCCCGAATTTGTCCGATTTGTGAAAGCATATCGGTATTGCTCATTGGGTTTGTTGGGTCTTGATTTTGTAATTCGGCGGTCATCATTTTGATAAAATCCGACATGGTCAGATCGTTCATTCGATCCGAATTGGTTGTGGGCGAATAATTGGAGTTCAATGTATTTAAGTAAGAGTTGGTGTTGTCAACGCTGGACATTGCTATTCCTTTCTTTAATTGATGTGCTTTCTGCTCAATAAGCAACAGTTGCTATTGATCAACATTAAAGCAAAAACTATCGCTTAACCTTGTTGATGAAAAAACAATAAACGTGTTTACGTGTTGGCGATGGGTGGAATCATACAAAATAGGTGTTGTTGGAGCAAGAGGAAAATCGCCAATTATTTTCTAATAGAAAACCTTTTCTCTGAATGCGATGTTGATTTCCGTTAAAGGAACCGTGTAGCAATTACCGATAAAACGAATTGTATTCAATGTTCCGACCAATGGGAAAAGTACAAAATCAACATTGTGTCAGTAACGGACACGCAAAAAGTTAATCGGAGAAAATACTTATGAGTCTCCAACCTATTATGAGTCGTTTATTTCTTGGTTTGTTATCGACATTGCTAATTGTTATTTCGCTGGGAACAACCGGTTGTGCTGTTTATTCCAACGGCATGACGTTGCCGAATCCGCATTACTTGAATAACCGCGTTCAATTTTTTCCACGCGGTACGGAATTTCCGTTTCCCAACGAAGCTGCCACCATGCAAGAATCACAACATGATAATACGTTTTAAAAAACTCATTATCTGTTGAGGAATAAAAAGGAATTGCGAAGGACATGGAACTTTCGGTTTCGGCACAATCGTGGGTAAATCTCTTTTTTCTCTGGCTTGGTTTTGGTGCTGTTGTCGGAATAACCGCTCAGGTTTGTCTTCCAAGCGGCGAACCGAAAGGATTTTTTGGGATTCTTGTGGTTGGTGTTACTGCCAGTTGTTTTGGACCGCTTGCCGTTTCCTTGTTTTTAAAACCAGGAACTTTCAATCCCATCAGTCCGGTTGGATTTGTTGTTTCTGTTCTTGTGGCGTTGACGTTTTTGCTCCTTTACCGTTTTGCGCGGACATTTTTGAAGAAACATTGATCTGCTCGGCTCTATAATCCTGATAAGCCGTCTCACCCCCAAACAAAAGACTTTTTCTCTAACCCCTCCCTAAGACAGGAGTCTTTCTTCTCAGGTGCAATTGCGCTATTTTCACCCGAAAACGGGGCATTTTTACCTAAAAATGAAGTATTTTTACCTAAAAATGGGGCATTTTTATCTGAAAATGGCGCATTTTCATCTGAAAAAGCGTCCTTTTCTCAAGGAATCAATTGAACACGGAAGACACGGAAAAATAAAAAAATTCCGTGTTTTCTGTGATTTCTGTGTTCAAATAAAATCACTATCAAAATAAGTATTGAAGTGAAATATCTTGTGTTAGGGCAGCAGAGGTTCAAGAAAAGGTCTAAAGAAGGAACACATTGACTCTCCGTCTTTGAGTCCCTGTTGAGAAAAAACATTTTTTGATTAAAATGATTTCGTTGTTGCGGTTTTGGGCGGACAAATGTTGTTTGCCTTTGGTTTGATTAAGCCGTATCATGTTGGGTTGTGACGTTGTTGGCAACCCGAAATTTCAACCTGAAAATTGAACCGTTGCCTAAAAATTCTGAATTTCGGAAGAATATCAAACAATGCGGCGGTTTGAACCCGTTGTAACAGGCGGGGTGTAACAAACTTATGACCGAACTCCACGAAGAATGCGGTGTGGCGGCGATTTATCATTTTCCTGATGGTGAACCGTCGCCATTGTGTCCTGCTCAGGGGCAAGAAGAAGTTTCTCATTTGATTCCACGAATGTTGCTCGATCTGCAAAATCGCGGGCAACTCGCTGCCGGATTCACAACTTATTCCCCGTTTCGCAAGCAATTGATCGATACTCATAAAGAAATCGGTTCCGTGTCGGAAGTGTTTCATTCGTCAAAACGAACCCGATTTATGGATTTGATGAAAGAGTATGCCGGACGTGCCGCGATTGGGCATGTTCGTTACGCAACTTGTGGACGCGATGACCGAAGTTATGCTCAACCGTTCGAACGTCACCACATCAAAAAGCATAAATGGTTCAGTTTCGCCTTCAACGGGCAACTGGCAAATTATAACAATCTTCGTGAAACATTGCTCAACGACGGCAATACTTATCTGGCACGCGAAACCGATACAGAAGTGTTTATGCACTATATTTGTGCCGCACTCTCGCCGCAGGAAGAACCAAATCTTTTGGATGTTTGTCGGTCGTTAGCCAATCTTTTTGATGGTTCATACAGTATTGTCTTTCTGAATGCATTGGGAGAAATGTTTATTGCGCGTGATCCGCTTGGCATGAAACCGCTTTGTTATGCGGTTGAAGGGTCATTGTTTGCGGCTGCCAGCGAAAGTGTGGCGCTTTTTAATCTTGGTTTCGATACAAAAAATATCAAAAATGTCGAACCGGGGCAAGTCATTCTCGTCAACGAAAAAGGTATTCGGTTGGAACGTTTTGCCGAACAGAGACAACCGGCTCATTGTTTTTTCGAATGGATTTATTTTGCCAATGTTGCGAGTACGTTGGATGGGAAGAGTGTTTATTTGGCGCGGAAAAATCTTGGTGCGGAATTAGCGCGACAAGAACGTAACAATCAAGATGTTGTGATTGATCAGGACACGATTGTGGTTCCGGTTCCCGACACGAGCAAAGCCGCGGCGGATTCGATGGCGTTTGAACTGGGAATACCAAGCCGCGAAGGACTTATTCGTAACCGTTACAGCGGACGAACCTTCATCGAAGGCGGAGAACATCGTTGGAAAAAAGCGGAAACAAAATATACGCCGTTACGAGAAGTGTTGGAAGGAAAAAAAATATTGCTCGTGGAAGATTCTATTGTTCGTAGTACAACAATGCGTGTTTTATTGCAACGGATTCGGGAATTGGGACATGTGAGGGAAATTCATGTTCGTGCGGCGTGTCCGCCGATTATTGGTCCGTGTTTTTACGGTGTTGACATGTCCACGTATGGCGAACTTTTCGTGCCGCAATACATGGACGGTGCGCCATTGGAAGAGTGGGAGGTCACACGCGAAATCGAAAACCGAATGGCAACCGATCTTGGAGCGGATACGTTACGGTATTTGCCGATTGATTCTGTCGCTAAAGCAATTGGTTTGCCGGAAACCAAACTTTGCCGCGCTTGTATTACCGGAAAATATCCAACACTTTGGGGTAAAAAACTTTCCGCTGAAGCATTCGATGAATACCAAAACGACCCCGAACGACTCGAAGGACAAACCTTTCACGGAAAAAGACATTGCCTTATCGGTGGACGGTAGAATCGTATTCGTTACATTTTACAATTCGGTTTTCATTTCTTGCCTTCCCGTTAATTCCGGCAATTCGTTACCGCAACTTAATTTATTTGACCGGAATTTTAGTCTGATTTTTTGCGGAACGGAAAACAGCGTCGATCCAACCATCAATTTTGATTCCCTGTAACAAGTCCGGCGATGTCGAACGATTTTCTGCAACAGCATGTAAAAAATTCGACAGGCAAGAGATGTGAGCACGAACCCAACCTGTTGTTGATTTTGGTGACGGAAATTCAGTATCAGGACGTTCCAATCGCCCACCACAAGGAATTTGCCGCCAACCCGAATAACCACCAAACGGTTTATCAGAAACGGTTGCGTCGAAAAAATCCAGAAAATGCGGATTCATCAGACTAAACCGAATTGACCCTTTTTCGCCGTTAATTTCGAAACGCATTTCATCTTCGTTGCCGGTTGCCAACTTGGTTGCTTCCAAAATACCGTGAGCGCCGTTTCGAGTTTTCACTAAAATTGTTACGGCATCTTCAGCGTGAATATCAACCAATTCGGGATTCGATTCTGAAACAGGACGTTTTTGTACAGCATGTTGTGTTTCCGCAAAAACCGAATCCAACGAACCAAGAAGATGATCCGTCAAATCCAAAAGATGCGACGCCAAATCACGAACCACTCCGCCGGATTCCGAATGTTTCCACTTAAAAGGAACCAACGGCGAAGCGTTACTCGAATGCAAATACGCAAACCGGAACTGATAAATCCGTCCAAGTTTTTCGTCAACAATTAACTGTTTGGCTTTCTGAATTGCCGAAAAAAAACGGAGATGGAAGGTCATTTGATTTGTTGCAACATATTTTTCCGTCTCAAAAATATGTCGAACATGTTCGGCTTCGGCAAGCGATGTTGTAAGCGGTTTGTCACAATAAATATGTTTGCCGTTTTGAATGGCGGAAATCAACGGTTCAACATGTTGGTTGTTCGGCGTACAAATATGAACAATATCAATATCGGGATTTTCCGTAATATTACGAAAATTGGTTGTTGCCGTTTCGGCACCGCAAATTTGTTTTGCTTTTTCCGCTGTTTCGGGATGAGCCGTTGCAACGTGAGAGATTTGAAATTTCGCATTAAACAATTCCGAATAATACGGCAATGATGCGTAACAAAAAGCATGAACCTTGCCGATCATACCAAAACCAATAATGCCAACACGATATGTTTTCATTGTTATTTTCGTTCTGTGTTAGTAATTTTAATGTTGCAATTGTTAAGAAATCTTTCCGTAAAAATTTCTGTTTAACAAGTAATTATCCAATTTTTATATTACAATTATCAGCCCCAATACCGTATCCAATGTTCAAAAACAAACAACGCCCAGATTCGATACGCATGATCAAATCGGTTGGCAAAATGATCGTTTAAGAGTTGCTCGATAAATTTATGTTCAAAAAAACCGCGTTGTTTTGTTTGGGAATCCAAGAGAACATCTTGAATCATGTTACGGAGCGGTTTACGAAACCAATGATCAACCGGAACTCCAAAACCCATTTTGCGCCGATGTTCAATGTCCGGCGGCAATAAATAACGAAACGTTTCGCGAAGAATTTTTTTACCGCAATGTCCTTCAATTTTGTACCGAATCGGTAATCGTGCCGCCCATTCGGCTATCCGGTAATCCAACAACGGCGCACGACATTCCAAACCATGCGCCATTGAAGCCGTATCAACTTTCGTCATAATATCACACGGAAGATAAGTCTGCATATCCGTCAACGCAATTCGTGTTACGCGATCACGTTGTGAACAATGTTGTTCGGCTTGCCGTAGAAAATCAAGCGAATCGTATTCACGAATTTGTTCCGAAAATTCTGGCGTGTACAGTTGTTGTCGTCGTTTGCGGTTGAAAATGGCAATCCATTGCAAATATTGTTCCAACGGTTCCATACCGAGTGCTTCGAGAAATCGTTTCAAACGGCGAAGCGTGGAACGTTGACGGGTTGAGGCGGGAATGAGGTTGCGAATGGGTCCGGCTAAGATTTTCCTGAAAATGTACGGTATTTTTTCGGCGACCATTCCCAAACGAACCGCACGATAACGATCATAACCCGCAAAAAGTTCATCGCCGCCGTCACCGCTTAGCGCAACAGTCACTTCACGCCGAGTCTGCTCACACAACAACCACGTCGGAATAGCACTAGAATCAGCAAACGGTTCATCGTAATGCCGAATAATATTCGGTAAAATATTTTCAATATCCGGCGTAACAATTAACTCTTGATGTTTTGTACCGAACAAGTTTGACGCTTGACGAGCGAAGGCGGTTTCGTCGTATTCTTTTTGCGGAAAACCGATACAAAAAGTTTGTATTTGTTGGGAACTTTCTTGTTGCATTATTCCGGCAGTAATCGAAGAATCAATTCCGCCGGATAAAAACGCTCCAACCGGAACATCGCTCCGAAGACGAATTCGTACCGCGTCCGTAACCAACGCCCGAAGTTCTTCCGACCATTCTTCGAACGTTAATTGTTCATTTTCATCGTTCCAATCCGGTTGCCAGTAACGCCGAACCGTTAATTTACCATCATGCCAAAAAGCAAAATGACCCGGCGGCAATTTCGAAATTCCACGAAAAATCGTTTTCGGATGCGGAACATATTGATACGTTAAATAATCGTCCAACGCCGTCGGATCAATTTCACGCGGAATATCGTTGACCGTCAGAATACTTTTCATTTCACTGGCAAAAACGAACCGGTTCGGTTCGTTACGGTAAAACAACGGCTTTTTACCAATCCGATCACGCGCCAGAAATAATTTTCGTTCACGAACATCCCACAACGCCATCGCAAACATTCCGTTAATTCGTTGTAACAAATTTTCGTGTTCTTCTTCATAAAGATGAATCAACACTTCGGTATCGCTTTCGCTTCGAAAACGATGTCCCTGACGAATCAAATCACGGCGTAATTGTGCAAAATTATAAATTTCGCCGTTAAAAACAATCCAAACGGTTTCGTCTTCGTTGCACATCGGTTGAAGCCCCGACGGAGTGAGATCAATAATAGCAAGCCGCCGATGTCCCAACGCAATTCCTTGTTGCAAAAACGTACCGCGATCATCCGGTCCGCGATGTCGAAGAATATCGGTCATCGCATCTAATGTTGTTCTGTTAATTGCCTTTGAAGATTCATTCCAAACCGCACCGCAAATTCCACACATCGTCTATTTATTGCAAAAATTAGATTTATTTTGTATCGAAATATTAAACAAATAGTCGTCGTCCCAACGAAGCAAAATAAAAAACAACCGTTGTTTTTATGAAGTTATATTTTAATATTGTGCCAACACTAATATTTAATCCGGTTTATTTTGCGTGTTTTTTTCAAACCAACTTTGCAACAACAATTGTCGGTTGGTGGGTTCTGTTGTTGGTTGCCGATTATTTTGATCAGAACCGTGTTCGACACTCCAACCGTCCCATTCACGGAACGCATGATATGCCCAATCCCAACCTTCTTCTTCAAAAATTTCGATACAATCTTTCAAATACCGATACGCACTATTATCCGGCGCCCAGCGAATCGCACTAAATTCGCCGATATAAATTGCCACACCGTAATCTTGGGCAAACTCAATCGTATGCCGCAACGCATGGCGTAACGCATTTTTGTCCCAATATTTACCGTTGATTTCGCCAGGATAATTCAATCCCACCGGAGCATTGTAAACGCCTTGATGAGTGAATTGATGCGGAACATACATGTGGACACTGTACACAACATTGGGAACTTCTTGCGGATCGAACGGCTCAAACCATTCGAGTGTGTCCGGACCGCCCCAAGGCGCCGCTTCAATAACAATCGCTTTTTGAGGATCAATTTTTCGTATCGCTTTTGCCGTCTTCAACGCAAGTTCACGCCAATTCAAAATATCCTCATTTTCTGGCATGTTCCCTTCAACCGGCTCATTGAGAAGATCATAAGACCAAATCATTTTTGCCTCTTTGTAACGTTTTGCCAAACGTTCCCAAACGGTAACAAAAACATCTTGCCATTTCTGTTCCTGAAACAATCTCATCGCACTGCCTTCTGTTCGCGGCAACCGACCACCGGGCGGCGTGTGCAGATCAAGACAAACATAAACGCCATATTTTTCACATTCCGGTAACATTTCATCAAGTTTCCGGCATTGTTCGTCAATCCACGTGTTGAACTGTTCAACATCGGCAGTATCAGCGGGACCGTTGGGAAAACCCGCCCACGTCAATTGCCAACGAACATGATTCGCTTTCCATTGACCACCGAAAACACGAATATCTTCCGGACCAAATTTGCCGTTAGAAATCATGGCTCCACGCAAACGTGGAAGCGAATGACCTTTGTAAACCGTTTGAGTTTCGGATTTGTTTGCAGAGTCTTTTCGAGCCGGACGTCGCTTTCCGGTAACAATTATTTCAATGTCATCAATGAAAACTTGTCCTGTTGTATTTTCGAGTCCGAGAACAAGCATTGCGGATGTCGCATTTTTTGGAACAGTAGCATCAAACCGAACCGTTTTCCAATCAAAAGTTCCAAAAAGGTTATCTTGTTGAAGCCAACGTTTACCGTCCGGTGTATCAAGAACCAACATCACTTTAATTCCGTTCCAAGAATTTGGCGGAGCGGCAACATGATTTGCCTTCACTTTTGCGGTTATTTTGAGCCGTGTTCCAAGCAATTTGTCTATTGCTAAACGTTTTGATGTGGAAGCGTTTTTGTCTTGACCTTCGGCGGGAAGATTGATCTGAACGGCGTTCTCAAATAACGAAACATATTTCGGATTTGACACCGACCAACCTTCCGGCAACTTATCATCGTCAAACGATTCACGAAAAACAAGATCACCGATTTTCACTTCATGATTCGTCTCTTCCGCAACAGCAGAGAAAACAAAAATACCAAACAAGAGAAACAACCCGAAAAACCGAAACATAAAATCCTCCGTTCAATTAACGTTTAATTAAAAGGTTTACAACACTCTGTTTGGACGATATTAAGTCAATGTCCTCACAAAGTTTTAATGTTTACATTGATTACAAATATTGGAATTGGGAAGAATTTATTTTAACGGATCAATTTTGAATAATTGTTCATTTGTTGTGATTAGTTCCCAGTTGGCGATTAATTCGTCTTCATGCAAACTGATCCAAGCACGAACAAAATTCCGTTGTCGTCGTGGCAAACTTCCGTCCAATATTTTACCGTCTGGAACAGAAAATACCGCGTGATGTTCCAAATATTCCGCGTGAATATGGGCGTCAGTCGATTCATCCGCTTCCCAATACATTCGGATGATGATTCCTAAAAACATGGAAATGACCGATGACATGATTATTTTTTTATTGAGTTCAATTTTATTTTTAG